>NZ_BCBP01000087.1:0-21883 GCF_001753955.1 Pseudomonas sp. NBRC 111139 | reverse complement strand
CTTGCCCGCGAATGCGTCCGATCAGACAACAATTTTGTCTGGTCGGGCCTCTTCGCGGGCAAGCCCGCTCCTACAAGGGTTTGTGCCATGGGATGACTGATTTGCCATTTTTCGTGGCGTAAATGGCACCATAGTCCATCCTTGACAGAAAGCTGAGCTAAACGTAAGTTTCAAACAACTGTTTGATCGGCTTCCGCCAAGCGCGGGTCACCCCACAGAACTCACCTAGAGGTTCATCGCAATGCCTGACTACAAAGCCCCCTTGCGTGATATCCGCTTCGTTCGCGACGAGCTGCTTGGCTATGAGGCGCACTATCAGAGCCTGCCGGGCTGCCAGGACGCCACGCCCGACATGGTCGACGCGATCCTTGAAGAAGGCGCGAAGTTCTGTGAGCAGGTGTTGTCGCCGCTGAACCGCGTGGGTGACCAGGAAGGCTGCACCTGGAGCGAATCGGGGGTGAAAACCCCAACCGGCTTCAAGGAAGCCTACCAGCAGTTCGTCGAAGGCGGCTGGCCGAGCCTGGCACATGACGTCGAGCATGGCGGCCAAGGCCTGCCAGAGTCGCTGGGCCTGGCCCTGAGCGAAATGGTCGGTGGCTCGAACTGGTCGTGGGGTATGTACCCAGGCCTGTCGCATGGCGCGATGAACACTATTTCTGCGCATGGCACTGCCGAGCAGCAGCACACCTACCTGACCAAGCTGGTGTCCGGCGAGTGGACCGGCACCATGTGCCTGACCGAACCGCACTGCGGCACCGACCTGGGCATGCTGCGCACCAAGGCCGAGCCACAGGCCGACGGCAGCTACAAAGTGTCGGGCACCAAGATCTTCATTTCGGCCGGTGAGCACGACATGGCCGACAACATTGTCCATATCGTCCTGGCCCGCCTGCCGGACGCACCGGCCGGCACCAAGGGTATTTCACTGTTCATCGTGCCGAAGTTCCTGCCCAACGCCGATGGCGGTGTGGGCGAGCGCAACGGCGTGAGCTGCGGCTCGATCGAACACAAGATGGGCATCCACGGTAACGCCACCTGCGTCATGAACTTCGATGCGGCCACCGGCTACCTGATCGGCCCAGCCAACAAAGGCCTGAACTGCATGTTCACCTTCATGAACACTGCTCGCCTGGGTACCGCGCTGCAAGGCCTGGCCCACGCCGAGGTGGCGTTCCAGGGTGGCCTGAAGTACGCCCGTGAGCGCCTGCAGATGCGTTCCCTGACCGGCCCGAAAGCACCGGACAAGGCCGCTGACCCGATCATCGTCCACCCGGACGTACGGCGCATGCTGCTGACCATGAAGGCCTTCGCCGAAGGCAATCGCGCGATGGTGTACTTCACTGCCAAGCAGGTGGACATCGTCAAGTACAGCCAGGACGAAGAAGAGCGCAAGAAGGCTGACGCCCTGCTGGCGTTCCTGACCCCGATCGCCAAGGCTTTCATGACCGAAGTCGGTTTCGAAGCCGCCAACCACGGCGTACAGATCTACGGTGGCCATGGCTTCATCGCCGAATGGGGCATGGAGCAGAACGTGCGCGACAGCCGTATCTCCATGCTGTACGAAGGCACTACCGGTATTCAGGCCCTCGACCTGCTCGGTCGCAAAGTGCTGATGACTCAGGGCGAAGCACTGAAGGGCTTCACCAAGATCGTGCACAAGTTCTGCCAGGCGCAGGAAGGTAACGAAGCGGTCAAGGAGTTCGTCGAACCGCTGGCGGCCATCAACAAGGAGTGGGGCGAGCTGACCATGAAAGTGGGCATGGCTGCCATGAAGGACCGTGAAGAAGTGGGTGCGGCTTCGGTCGATTACCTGATGTACTCCGGCTATGCCTGCCTGGCTTACTTCTGGGCCGACATCGCCCGCCTGGCCGCCGAGAAACTGGCAGCCGGTACCAGCGAGGAGGCGTTCTACACCGCCAAGCTGCAGACTGCCCGCTTCTACTTCCAGCGCATCCTGCCACGTACCCGTACCCATGTGGCGACCATGCTGTCGGGTGCCAACAACCTGATGGCGATGGACGAAGAGCACTTCGGCCTGTCGTACTGATACTGGCGCTGTACCCAAAACCCGCCTGCCCTGACCGGGAGGCGGGTTTTTTTACGTCTTCAGGTTCAGCGTGGTCCCTCGTAGGAGCGGGTTCACCCGCGAAGAGGCCGGGCCTGCTGGCCAATCTCCATCAGCCGTTCACCGTTGCCGGCGCTACCGTATTCGCGGGTAAACCCGCTCCTACCACGGTGGAGGACACACATCAGGGGTTGGACACAGGCCGTCGTGTTGGAGCGGGTTTACCCGCGAAGAGGCCGTGCCTGCTGGCCAATCTCCATCAGCCGTTCACCGTTGCCGGCGCTACCGTATTCGCGGGTAAACCCGCTCCTACCACGGTGGAGGACACACATCAGGGGTTGGACACAGGCCGTCGTGTAGGAGCGGGTTCACCCGCGAAGAGGCCGTACCTGCTGGCCAATCTCCATCAGCCGTTCACCGTTGCCGGCGCTACCGTATTCGCGGGTAAACCCGCTCCTACAAGGCTCGCGTGGCGGCCGGAAGTTCGGTCATCCAACCGCAAATTCAACTGTTCCAGTGCACTGCCGATGAAGTGAGGGCACAATGCCATTATTGATCTGCCGGGTTGGAGATTACCCTTGTTTCGTTTTAACGCTGTTCGCGCAAGCCACTTCCTGCCGTCGCTGTTCTTGTTGCTGGCAGGGCTCGCCGCAGCCTATGTGAGAGACCTCAGCGTCTTTTTCACATCGCTGTTCAATGTCCTGCCTACCTTGGTTCTACTGCTGGGCGGCGCCTACTGCGCGGTTTACCGCCGCCAGCGTGAGCTGTTCCTGATGCTGACGGTGTACATCGCCTACTTCCTGCTCGATACCCAGACCGACTTCTACCGTGACCATGGCCGCGTGCGTGAGGACGCCGCGGTGATCTTCCACCTGGTCTGCCTGTTGCTGCCGGCGCTGTTCGGGCTGTACGGCGCCTGGCAGGAGCGCACGCACCTGCTGCAGGACCTGGTCGCCCGCGGTGCCGTACTGTTTGCCGTGGGCAGTGTGGCGGTGGCCCTCCAGCAAAGCTACCCCGAGGCGTTGCTGACCTGGTTGGCGGAGATCCGCTGGCCGGCTTTGCATGGCCACTGGATGAGCCTGATCCAGATGGTCTACCCACTGTTCCTGGGTGTGTTCATTCTGCTGGTGGTGCAGTACCTGCGTGCACCCCGGCCGCTGCACGCTGCGCAGTTGATCGGCCTGCTGGGCATTTTCTGGATGCTGCCGCAAACCTTCATCCTGCCGTTTACCTTGAACATCATGTGCAGCCAGGTAATGTTGATGATCGCCGCAGCCGTGGCGCACGAGGCTTATCAGATGGCCTTCCGTGACGAGCTGACTGGCCTGCCGGGGCGTCGTGCGCTGAACGAGCGCATGCAGCGCCTGGGGCGTAACTATGTGATCGCCATGACCGATGTCGACCACTTCAAGAAATTCAACGACACCCACGGCCACGATGTCGGTGACCAGGTGCTGCGGTTGGTCGCCAGCCGCTTGTCCAAGGTCACCGGCGGTGGCCGCGCCTACCGTTATGGCGGGGAGGAGTTCGCCCTGGTGTTCGCCGGCAAGACTGCCGCGGAATGCGTGCCGCATGTGGAAGCCGTGCGTGAAGTGATCGCCAATTACGTGATGCACCTGCGCGATCAGCACAACCGCCCGCAGGACGATACCGCCGGGCGCCAGCGCCGGGCGGGCAGCGCCGGCGGCACGGTCTCGGTCACCATCAGTATCGGCGTGGCCGAGCGCCAGGCCGATCATCGAAACCCCGAGGCGGTGCTGAAATCCGCCGACCAGGCGCTTTACAGTGCCAAAGGCGCGGGGCGAAATTGTGTCATGGTGCATGGGCGACAATCACAGCGTGGGGCAGTGCGCACGGCGTGACCAGGCGAGACTATACAGTCGATTGATGACCCTATGTCTCGCAAAAGTTGTTCGGTTACACTGCCAGTAACCCCAGTGTCGCGGTTCCCCGAGACCGCCCCGACCCGACTAGCGAGAGGTTGTCATGGCTGACTATAAAGCGCCCCTGCGCGACATGCGCTTCGTACTGAATGAAGTCTTCAACGTGGCCGAGCAGTGGACGCAGTTGCCCGGGCTGGCCGAGGTTGTCGATGCCGACACGGCCATGGCCGTGCTGGAAGAAGCCGGCAAGGTCACCGCCAAGACCATTGCGCCGCTCAGCCGCGCCGCCGACGAAGAGGGCTGCCACTGGGACAACGGCGCGGTGCGGACCCCGGCCGGTTTCATTGAAGCCTACAACACCTACGCCGAAGGCGGCTGGGTGGGCGTGGGCGGCGACCCGCTGTTCGGCGGTATGGGCATGCCCAAGGCCATCTCGGCCCAGGTCGAGGAAATGGTCAACGCGTCCAGCCTGGCTTTCGGCCTGTACCCGATGCTGACGGCCGGCGCCTGTCTGTCGATCAACGCCCACGCCAGCGAGGCCTTGAAGGAAAAATACCTTCCGAACATGTATGCCGGCGTTTGGGCCGGCTCCATGTGCCTGACCGAGCCGCATGCCGGTACTGACCTGGGCATCATCCGCACCAAGGCCGAGCCCCAGGCGGATGGCAGCTACAAGGTCAGCGGTACCAAGATTTTCATCACGGGTGGCGAACACGACCTGACCGAGAACATCATCCATCTGGTGCTGGCCAAGTTGCCGGATGCACCGGCGGGGCCGAAAGGTATTTCGCTGTTCCTGGTGCCGAAATTCCTGGTCAATGAAGACGGTAGCCTCGGCGCGCGGAACCCGGCCACTTGCGGCTCGATCGAGCACAAAATGGGCATCCAGGCCTCGGCTACCTGTGTGATGAACTTCGACGAAGCTGTCGGCTACATCGTCGGTGAGCCGAACAAAGGCCTGGCGGCCATGTTCACCATGATGAACTACGAGCGCCTGGGCGTTGGCATTCAAGGCCTGGCGTCGGCCGAGCGCTCCTACCAGAACGCCGTGGAGTACGCCCGCGATCGCCTGCAAAGCCGTGCCCCGGCCGGCCCACAAGCCAAGGACAAGGCTGCCGACCCGATCATCGTCCACCCGGACGTGCGTCGCATGCTGTTGACCATGAAGGCGCTGATCGAAGGTGGCCGCGCATTCTCCACTTATGTGGCCATGCAACTGGACAGTGCCAAGTACAGCGAAGACGCCAGCGTGCGCAAACGCAGCGAAGAGCTGGTGGCACTGCTGACGCCGGTGGCGAAGGCCTTCCTCACCGACCTGGGCCTGGAGTGCGCAGTGCACGGCCAGCAGGTATTTGGCGGGCATGGTTACATTCGTGAGTGGGGGCAGGAGCAGTTGGTGCGCGACGTGCGCATTACCCAGATCTACGAAGGTACCAATGGCATCCAGGCCCTCGACCTGATGGGGCGTAAAGTGGTGGCCAGCGGCGGGGCATACTACAAGCTGTTCTCTGACGAGATTCGTCAGTTCATTACCGGTGCAGGCAGCGAACTGGACGAATTCGCCAAGCCACTGGGCGCTTCGCTCGATCAGCTCGATGGGTTGACCGAGTGGGTACTGCAGCAGGCCAAGGGCAACCCGAATGAAATTGGCGCAGCTTCGGTCGAGTACCTGCATGCCTTTGGCTATGTTGCCTATGGCTACATGTGGGCACTGATGGCGCGGGCGGCCCAGGCGGGCGAGGGGGATGCGCCGTTCTATTCGGGCAAGCTGGGTACGGCGCGGTTCTACTTCGCGCGGTTGCTGCCACGGGTGGATTCGCTGGTGGCTTCGGTGAAGGCGGGAAGTGAGTCGCTGTACCTGCTGGATGCCGAGCAGTTCTGATCGATTTTTGGCGCTGCTGCGCAGCCCAATCGCGACGCAAGGCCGCTCCCACAGGTATCGCCTAAGTTTGGATATGTGGGGCCTTGCGTCGCGATTGGGCCGCGAAGCGGCCCCAGCCATCGCATATCTGTGAATGCCCCTTGTGTAAGCTTTTTCCTACACGACGCAGTGACTTTTCACCACTGTTCTAAGATTGGATCCACTGTTAATCTTTACCACATGGACGTTGCGCAGGAAGCGCATAGGACAGATCAAGGATGACGACGAAGGACCACCTGCCAGGATGGCGGGGCGATACGGATGTCACAGGGAAACAGTCTGGAAAACCCCGCTTCGGCGGGGTTTTCTTTATGTGCGTGTTTTAGGCCAGCACATCCAGCGGTGATGCCCCCAGCAGGCGGGCGTCCGTCTCTTCCTCAAGCAATGTGCGCAGCAGCTCTACAGAGGCCTGCTGGCGCTGGGCATCGCGAAATACCAAGCCAACCTTCAATGGCACGCGCGGCTCGCTCAACGGCTTCCACAGCAGCCCCTGATCATCTTCGGCGGCCTCCTTGGCGCGCCCCGGCAGAATGGTAGCCAGCGCCGTGTGCGCGAGGCTATCGAGAATCCCTGCCATATTGTTCATCTCTGCCTGCACCTGCGGCCGTCGGCCTTGGCTGGCCAGCTGCGCCTGCCAGATCTGACGGATCTGGAACTCTTCGCCCAGCATCAGCATGGGCAACTCGGCGGCCTGGCGGATGGACACCTTCTTGAAGTCCTTCAGCGGGTGGGTATTGGGTATGACCAGTTGCAGCTCATCTTCGTACAACAGCAGGCCATGCAGCCCTGGCTGGCGCGGCGGCAAGTAGCTGATGCCGATGTCCAGGTTGCCATTGAGCAGGCGCCGTTCGATCTCTAACCCCGACAACTCGTAAATCTGCACGACCAGGTGAGGTTGAGCCTTGCGCAGCCGTTCAAGCAGTTGCGGTATCAGGCTTGGCCGCACGGTCTGCAATACACCGATAGCCAAGGTGCGCAGCGACTGGCCCTTGAAGTTGCGCATAGCCTCGTGGGCACGCTGCAGGCCGTCGAGCAACGGCAGGGCATGGTTGTACAGGGTGTGGGCGGCCAGGGTCGGCAGCAAGCGTTTGTTGCTGCGCTCGAACAGGCTCAGGTCGAGGCTGTGCTCCAATTGGCGAATCTGCTGGGAAAGCGCCGGCTGTGACAGCGACAGGCGTTCGGCGGCACGGCCTACGTGGCCTTCTTCGTACACCGCGACGAAATAACGCAGTTGGCGGAAATCCATAAGCAACACTTATCGAAAATGCTGGAAAAACGAAATGGTCGAAAACCCTGCTGAAGCCTAGTCTATCGCCGTATTCCAAAGGGTTACAGCGATGATTCGGTCGATTGTTACCCCGGATGAAAAACACTTTTGATAGGAAAGGCAAAATATCGAGTGCCGGCACCAAGACCGCACCGTGGCTGCCCTTTACCGTGATTGGTTGGAGCCCTTGATGAACCTGTTCAACCTGCGCCGCTCGGCTCCTGCCGCCGCCGCCGAGCCCAAGCGTGCGCCGGTGATCGTGCCGCACGCGTCTGAGCTGTCGCCCGAGCGCCTGATGCCCGGCGCCGAACGTGCAGCGCAGGTATTCGTGCGTGGCCAGGGCTCATGGTTGTGGGACAACGAAGGGCATGCCTACCTGGACTTCACTCAGGGCGGTGCGGTCAACAGTTTGGGCCACAGCCCCAGCGTGCTGGTCAAAGCGTTGGGCAACCAGGCTCAGGCGTTGATCAACCCGGGCTCGGGCTTCCACAACCGTGGCCTGCTGGGGCTGGTCAACCGGCTGTGTCAGAGTACCGGCAGTGACCAGGCCTACCTGCTTAACAGCGGTGCCGAGGCCTGTGAAGGGGCGATCAAGCTGGCGCGTAAGTGGGGCCAACTGCACCGCAACGGCGCCTATCACATCATTACTGCCAGCCAAGCCTGCCATGGCCGTAGCCTCGGCGCGCTGTCCGCGTCCGACCCGTTGCCGTGCAATCGCTGCGAACCTGGCCTGCCGGGTTTCAGCAAGGTGCCGTTCAATGACCTCGCGGCGCTGCACGCCGAGGTGGATTCACGCACCGTGGCAATCATGCTCGAGCCGATACAGGGTGAGGCGGGCGTTATTCCCGCTACTCAGGAATACCTCAAGGGCGTGGAAACGCTCTGCCGCGAACTGGGCATCCTGCTGATCCTTGATGAGGTGCAGACCGGTATTGGTCGCTGTGGTGCGCTGCTGGCCGAGGAGCTCTATGGCGTGCGCGCCGACATCATCACCTTGGGCAAGGGCCTGGGGGGCGGCGTGCCGCTGGCCGCCTTGTTGGCAAGGGGCAAGGCATGCTGCGCCGAGCCTGGTGAGCTGGAAGGCAGCCATCACGGCAACGCGCTGATGTGCGCCGCCGGCCTGGCGGTGCTGGACAGCGTGCTGGAACCTGGCTTTTTAGCCCAGGTACAGGACAACGGTCGTCACCTGCGTGAAGGCCTGAGCCGCCTGACCGGGCGCTATGGTCAGGGTGAAGTGCGCGGTCAAGGGCTGCTATGGGCCCTGCAACTGAAAGAAAACCTGGCCCGCGAACTGGTGGCTGCGGCCCTCCATGAAGGCCTGCTGCTCAACGCGCCGCAAGCGGATGTAGTGCGCTTTTCACCGGCGCTGACTGTGAGCAAAGGCAACATCGACGAAATGCTGCTGCGCCTGGCGCGCGCTTTCGCCCGCCTGCATGCCCAGCAGCAGGCCCGTCGCGAAGTGCCGGCGTAGCGGCCTGGCAAAGAATTCAACGAACCGTCTGGCGTTCCTGCGCATCGCCCCTGGCCTGTTTCATTCGGCCCGGGGCGTTTTTTTTTGCCTGTGGAACCTCTACGGCGGGCAGCTAGTCTTTGATGTAACCCTTAAGGAGAGACTCGCATGGACTTTATCCGCATCATCATCGCCATCATCCTGCCGCCGCTGGGGGTGTTCCTGCAGGTCGGGTTTGGTGGGGCGTTCTGGCTTAATATCCTGCTGACCCTGCTGGGGTACATTCCGGGGATCGTGCATGCGGTGTATATCATCGCCAAGCGTTGATACAGGCAGAGATTGGCCCCTGCAGGAGCAGCACAAGGTTGCTCCTGCGGGGGCGCCTGGAACTATTGCACCAACACCCGGCAATAAAATTTCCACTCTTCTTCCAAGGCATGCGCCAGGTTCTCCGCCTTGCGGAACCCATGCCGCTCTCCCGCATAAAAGTGCCCTTCAGCGTCGATCCCGTTGGCCTGCAACGCTGCCAGCATGGACCGCGTCTGTTCCGGCACCACCACTGCATCCAGCTCACCCTGGAAGAAAATCACCGGCACCTTGATGCGCTCTGCATGCAGCAGCGGCGTGCGCTGGCGATAGCGGTCAGCGTCCCGCTGCGGGTCGCCGATCAACCAGTCCAGATAATCACCCTCGAACTTGTGGGTGGCACGGCCCAGGGCTATCGGGTCGCTGACCCCGTACAGGCTGGCGCCGGCGCGAAACACGTCTTGGAACGCCAAAGCGCACAGGGTGGTGTAGCCCCCGGCGCTGCCGCCGCGGATGAACGCCTTGCGTTTGTCGACCACGCCCTGAGCTGCCAGGTATTCGACTACCGCGCAGGCATCGGCCACATCGCTCTCGCCCCAGCGCTGGTGCAGTGCCTGGCGGTATTCCCGACCATAGCCGGTGCTGCCCCGGTAGTTGAGGTCGGCCACGGCAAAGCCGCGCTGGGTCCAATACTGGATACGCGGGTCGAGCACGGGATAACAGGCTGAGGTTGGCCCGCCGTGGATGAACACCACCAGCGGTGCGGCGCCTTGCGGCTGCGCTGGCGGGTAGAAGAAACCATGGGCCTGCTCGCCGCCACTGTCGTAATGGATCGGCTGCGGCAGGCTGATTTGCCCTGCCGGCAGCATTTCGGCACCACCGGCCAGCACGCGTACTTCATGGTTGCTGCGGTCAATGGCAATGACTGCCGGGGGGCTGATGGGCGACGCGGCGATGGCATACAGGTGTTCGCTGTCCATGGCCAGGCTGCGAAAGCGTGTGTAGGCACTGGCGAAACGCTCCATACGGCCATCTTCACCACGCAGCCCCAATTGCCCGAAGCCGTCTTCGAACCAGCTGGCCAGGTAGCTTTGCGAGCCCAGTGCCAACCAGGTACAGGTGCCCAATTGCCAAGGCGCAGCAGCATGGTCTGCCGGTGCGGCAGGCAACACCTGCCATAGGCCATCGACCTCACCCCAGGGTTGCCAGAAACCATTGCGGTCGGACAGGCAGTAGAGCCGACCTTCGGCATCGAAGCGTGGTTGTTGCAGCGATTCTTCTGCGGCGGCTACACATTGCGCCGGCCCCCAGTGGCCGCTGGCATCGCGCGCGCGATACATCAGCCGGGTGACGGTCCAGGGCTGCGCCGGGCGGTCCCATTCGATCCACGCCAGGCGCTGGCCATCGGCACTGACAGCAGGCGAGGCATAGAAGTCGGCGCCCTCGGCGAGCACCTGGCGGCTGCTGTTTCCCAGAGCGACCAGGCGGTGCTCTACCTGCTCGGCATGGCGCTCTTCGACGGCCAGCACCTGGCCGTCGTGCCACTGCACATCGCCGTAGCGGCAGCTGACATCGTGAGTCAGCGCACGCGGTAGCGAATCGTCCAGCGGCTGAGTGTAGACCTGCTGGTCCTTTTCGTTGACGAACACCAGCCCGTCGCCACCCAGGCAGAAGCTGCCGCCGCCATACTCATAAACCCGGCTGCGTACGCTGAAGCCGTCCGGAGTCAGGCAGCGGGCCTGGTAGTGCAGCCAGTGCCAGATACGGCACGCTCCATCGGCCGGGCGGAATTCGTTCCAGAACAGCCCGTCGGCACTGACCTTGAGTTCGGCGAAGTCGGTGCCGGCGGCAACCGCCTGGGCCGCGCTGAACTCAGCCGCGGGCGATGACACGGGAGTTTCGATCATTGCGGAAGGTCATCTGTTCGATCGCGAGCTGGGCGGTTTCTGCCTCCTCGCGGGCCTTGAGGATGATGCCGTGCTCGGTCGATTTGGCGCACACCGGGTCTGCGTTGCTGGCATCGCCGGTCAGCATGAAGGCCTGGCAGCGACAGCCGCCGAAGTCCTTTTCTTTCTCGTCGCAGGAGCGGCAAGGTTCGCGCATCCACTCATAGCCACGGAAGCGGTTGAAACCGAACGACTCATACCAGATATGGTGCAAGTCGTGGTCGCGTACATTCGGAAACTGCACGGGCAGCTGGCGGGCGCCGTGGCAGGGCAAGGCGGTACCGTCCGGGGTGATGGTGAGGAACAGGTTGCCCCAGCCGTTCATGCAGGCCTTGGGGCGCTCTTCGTAGTAGTCAGGGGTAACGAAAATCAGCTTGCACGGGTTGCCCTCGGCCTTGAGCTTGTCCCGGTATTCGTTGGTGATACGTTCTGCCCGCTCGAGCTGCGCGCGGGTTGGCAGCAGCCCAAGGCGGTTGAGGTGCGCCCAGCCATAGAACTGGCACGTGGCGAGTTCGACAAAGTCGGCCTCAAGGGCAATGCACAACTCGATGATGCGGTCGATCTTGTCGATGTTGTGCCGATGGGTGACGAAGTTGAGCACCATCGGGTAGCCATGGGCTTTTACCGCGCGGGCCATTTCCAGCTTCTGTGCAAAAGCCTTTTTCGAGCCGGCCAGCAGGTTGTTCACCTGCTCGTCGCTGGCCTGGAAGCTGATCTGGATATGGTCCAGGCCAGCCTTTTTGAAGTCGGCGATGCGCGCCTCGGTCAGGCCAATGCCCGAGGTGATCAGGTTGGTGTAGTAACCCAGGCGGCGGGCCTCTGCGATCAGCTGGGCAAGGTCCTGGCGTACCAGCGGTTCACCGCCGGAAAAGCCGATTTGTGCGGCACCCATTTCCCGCGCTTCAGCCATGACCTTGAACCACTGTTCGGTGCTCAGCTCTTGGCCCTGGGCGGCGAAGTCCAGCGGGTTGGAGCAATACGGGCACTGCAGCGGGCAGCGGTAGGTCAGCTCGGCCAGCAGCCACAGCGGCAGGCCGACCTCGGGCGTAGGTGGCAACTCAGGCGAGGACGATCCAGTGTTCGGCACGGGCCACCTCCATGAACTGCTCGATGTCATCGGCCACTTCCGGGACATCGGGGAATTGCTGTTCGAGTTCGCTGATAATCGCTGCCACATCACGCTGGCCGTCGATCAGGCCACCGATCAGGCTCGCGCTGTCGTTGAGCTTGATCATGCCTTCGGGGTACAGCAACACATGGCCCTTTTGCGCCGGCTCGTACTGGAAGCGGTAGCCGGGGCGCCAGTTCGGCACTTGGTTACGGTCGAAACTCATAGGGTGATTCCCTTGTGCCACACCCGTTCCTGGGTGACGGAGTGATAGGGTGGGCGGTTCAGTTCGTAGGCCATGCTCATGGCGTCGAGCATACTCCAGAGGATATCCAGCTTGAACTGCAGTATCTCCAGCATACGCTCCTGGCCCGCACGGGTGGTGTAGTGCTGCAGGGTAATCGCCAGGCCGTGTTCCACATCGCGTCGAGCCTGGCCCAGGCGGGTACGGAAATACTCATAGCCGGCGGGGTCGATCCACGGGTAGTGCTGCGGCCAGCTGTCCAGGCGTGACTGGTGGATTTGTGGGGCGAACAGCTCGGTCAGCGAGCTGCTGGCGGCTTCCTGCCAGCTGGCGCGGCGGGCAAAGTTGACGTAGGCGTCCACGGCAAAGCGCACGCCAGGCAATACCAGCTCTTGCGAGCGCAATTGGTCCGGGTCCAGCCCGACAGCCTGGCCCAGGCGCAGCCAGGCTTCGATGCCGCCATCCTCGCCGGGCGCACCATCGTGGTCGAGCAGGCGCTGGATCCACTCGCGGCGCACTTCGCGGTCCGGGCAGTTGGCCAGGATCGCGGCATCCTTCATCGGGATGTTGACCTGGTAGTAGAAGCGGTTGGCTACCCAGCCCTGGATCTGCTCGCGGGTGGCGCGCCCCTGGTACATCGCCACGTGGTACGGGTGATGGATGTGGTAATAGGCGCCCTTGGCGCGCAGGGCCTGCTCGAATTCGGCAGGGGACATTGGCAGTGCGTCGCTCATTCGGCTGGCTCCTGTAGAACGATTATCTGGCCGGGCACATCCCTCTCCCTTGTGGGAGCGGGCGTGCCCGCGAACACCGGCGAAGCCGGTGCCATGGACCGTGTTGGCTTTTTCGCGGGCATGCCCGCTCCCACAGGGTCTGGTGTCGCCTCACAGACTTTTTTACAACGCGATGCTCATGCCATCGAAGGCAACTTCGACGCCCCGGCGCAGGACTTCGGCGCGCTCGGGTGAGTCTTCGTCGAGAATCGGGTTGGTGTTGTTGATGTGGATAAGTACCTTGCGCTGGCGCGGGAAGCCGTCGAGCACTTCCAGCATGCCGCCAGGGCCGTTCTGGGCCAGGTGGCCCATCTCGCGGCCGGTGCGGGTGCCCACGCCACGGCGCTGCATTTCGTCGTCTTCCCACAGGGTGCCGTCGACCAGCAGGCAGTCGGCACCGTGCATCATCGCCAGCAGCTTTTCGTCTACCTGGCCCAGGCCCGGGGCGTAGAACAGCTTGCCGCCGGTGCGGGTGTCTTCGACCATCAAACCCAGGTTATCGCCCGGGTGCGGGTCGAAGCGGTGCGGGGAGTAGGGCGGCGCGGCGCTGCGCAGGGGGAAGGGGGTGAACTTGAGGTTGGGGCAGGCGTCGATCACGAAGCTGCCTTCCAGCTCGATACGGTTCCACTGCAAGCCACCGTTCCAGTGGCTGAGCATGTTGAACAGCGGGAAACCGGTGGTCAGGTCCTGGTGGACCATGTCCGTGCACCACACCTGATGTGGGCAGCCTTCGCGCAGGCTGAGCAGGCCGGTGGTGTGGTCAATCTGGCTGTCCAGCAGGACGATGGCGTCGATACCGGTGTCGCGCAGTGCCCGGGCCGGCTGCATCGGCGCAAAGGCCTGCAGTTGGGCGCGGATGTCGGGCGAGGCATTGCACAATATCCAGTGCACACCGTCGTCGGACAGGGCGATGGATGACTGGGTGCGCGCCGTGGCTTTCAGGGTGCCATCACGGTAGCCCTTGCAGTTGACGCAGTTGCAGTTCCACTGCGGGAACCCGCCACCGGCGGCGGAGCCGAGAACCTGGATGTACATGGCCACTCTCTATGCAGAAACCGGATCTGAAAAACGAAAACGCCCCGGCAGGCCGAGGCGTGAAACCCTAAGCCTGGCTTAGCGGTTAGCGAAGTACATGGTGACTTCGAAGCCGATACGCAGGTCAGTGTATGCAGGTTTGGTCCACATGGAATTACTCCTTCCGAATGAGGGTTGGGTTGTTCAGCTACTACTTGGGTACCGCCATGCGTTGGCAGTTCCGTGAAAACGGGATTGCGCTATCTTACAAGAAAAATTTGAACCGGAAGGTTAATTATTCGAGAAGCGCCGTTGCAGTTCGCGTAATAATCATCGATCTTCACCCTGCCAGGAAGTGTCTGGCGCGGCAGCGTTGGCCAAACATAGCCAAGCGGAACCTGGGTCGAGCAGGTCGCTCAGCAGGTGGTCCAGATCCGTCTGCCGCGTAGTCAGGATAGACCTGCGCAGTACATCCAGCCTATCGGCTTGTGTGCCCAAGTGTGTCTGCCACGCCCATTCGGCGACATCGGCATTGGCCATGGCGGGTTCGTCGAATTGCCCGGCCAACGCCTGGCGAGCGGCCGGGTCAAGGGTGACGCCATGGCGCAGCAGGCTGAGCAGGTGGTCGAGCACCTGTGCCTGACCGGTGTTGGGGGACTGCACACCGAACAGCAGCCCACCGACCCCCTCGACCTGACGAAAGGCGCTGAACACCGCGTAGCCGAGTTGCAAGTCTACCCGCAGGCGCTGGTAAACCGGCCCTTGCAGCAATTGGGCTAACAGGCGGCCTGCGGCCTCTTTTGCTGCCGGCAACGGGCAGAACAGCAGCAGGGCATGTTCGCTGCCTGGCACTTGGGCATGCTGCCAGCGGTGGTTGGCCCATGATGGCAGGGGCCCCGGCCGCGAGCCTTGCCCAGGGCACTGCAACAGCGCGGCGCCCAAGGCGTTTAGCGCGGTATCCTCGAAACCTGCAGCCATGCCATGCCACTCGGTGTGCAGCCACAGGCTGTCGAGCTGCTGCTGGGTCAGCGTGCAGGCAGGCACCGCTGCGGGCAGGCTACCCCGTACCGCGTCTGGCAGTTGCTTGAGCAGTGCCCTGATGGGGATCAGGGCCGGGGGCTGCGCCGTGTCGGGCAGCCAGCAACTGGCAGGTGGCTTGAGCATCAAGGCCAAGGCTTGTTCCACTGCCCGCAGCACTGCTGCTGGCAGGCCGGCGCAGCGCAACTGCCAGTATTCTCCGGCGCTGCTGTACTGCAGTTGCACGGAGGCGCGGTCACAGCGTTCCTGCAGTGGTGCCAGGGCCAGTTCCAGCACACGCTGTAGCTGCTGGCGCAAAGGCGAAGGTACATACCAGCGCAGGTACAGCGCAGCGTATTGGCGCGCGGGCGGGAGCTGGTCACTGATCTTCAGCGCTGCCGGCAGCGGCTGCGCCTTGGCATGGGGCAGGTCAGCCTTCAGCAATGGATCGACTGGCAAAAGCTGCCAATCGCCATGGTCGCCACCTGGCAGGCTTTCCAGCAGGGCGCCAAGCGCCTGCAACCCTTGGGCATCCAGCTTGGCGAACGGCTGGCCTGTGCTGTCCCGGCGGGCCAGCTCGAGCGCGCTGGCACTGTGCGCACGGCTGTGCTGCAACAGGCCGAATTGGTGGTTCAACTGTTCGCGGTCGGCCTGGCGGATGAACCTGAACCAACCTTGCAGCAGGGCGCTGGCTTCGTCCGGGCAAGCGTCGGCACTGAGCTTCAGGTCAAGGTGCCACAGCAGCTGACCGGCGAACGCATACAGCCTTTCGGCCGTGAAACGTTGTAGCCAGCCACGCTCGCGAAGCGCGCCCAGCCAGGTACCTGGGCGGCTGTCCTCCAGGTAAGCGATCAGCAGTTCCAGGGCGTGCTCGGCACCACTGGGGAGGCTTTGGTGCGTGAAGGTCAAAGCGCTAGCCATTGCTGGCAGTGGCGGCGGCAGCATTTGCGGCACGCGCTCACCTGCGGCGAACAGTTCGGCATGCTGCCGGGCAAGGCGTTCAAGTTCATCCAGCGGCTGCGGACCGCAAAGGCTCAGGCAGATCTGGCCGCCTTGGTAGAAGCGCTGATGAAAGCCCGCAAGCGCTTGCTGGAAGGCCGCATCGTGCAAGGCCAGGGTGTATCGATTGCCAGCATGAAAAGCGCCCAGTGGATGCTTGGCTGACACTGACTGCAGCAAGGCGAACTGCTGTTGGGCCGATGGATTGCGCGACCAGGCGATGAATTCGGCATGGATCACTTCGCGTTCACGGCGTTGGCGTTCGATGCCCAGATCCGGTTCTGCCAGCATTTGGCACAGGCGCTCGAGACCGCCACCGAGCGTGTTGGGGGGCACCTCGAAGAAAAAGTCGGTGGCGCGTTCCCGGGTGCTGGCGTTGACCTGGCCGCCCAGGGCTTGCACGTAGCGCATCAGTCCGTCTTCCAGCGGGAAGCGCGGGGTACCGAGGAAGAACAGGTGTTCGAGGAAGTGCGCCAGACCGGGCCATTTGGCAGGCGCGTCGTGGCTGCCCGCGTGCACCCGCAGTGCGGCGGCCGAGCGCTTGAGGCGCGGGGCGTGGCGCAGGGTCAGCTGCAAGCCGTTGGCGAGGGTGAGGTGGCGGATGGCGTCAGGCATGGGGGCTCCGGTGGCTGCTTTCCATGCTAACCGATTTGTTCGCAGGCCCGGCCTTTTCGCGGGTAGGGCGCCGGTATGAAAGGCAGCGCAGACCCCGTGGGAGCGGGCGTGCCCGCGAATGGGCCGCATAGCGGCCCTTGTCAGCCTTTACGCAGGTGCAGCTCCTGGCGCAAATCGGTCAGGTAGGGAAACGCCGTGCGCCCCTGCACCACCCGCTCATGTTCAAGCTCTGCCAACAACTGGCACTCATCCCGCCCGGCCATGGCCAGCAAGCTGCCATCCGGGCCGATGATGCTGCTCTGCCCGCAATACTCAATCTCGTCTTCCGCACCGCAGTAGTTGGCATATACCAGGTAGCACTGGTTTTCCTGCGCCCGCGCTCTCACGGTCACCTGGCAGGTAAAGTCGTACGGCGTCATGTTCGCCGTCGGCACCAGGATCAGCTCGGCGCCATCCAGCGCCAGGCGTCGGGCGTTCTCCGGGAACTCGATGTCGTAGCAGATCAGCAGGCCAACCTTCCAGCCTTCCAGTTCCACCACCGGGAAGTGGTCGGCACCTGGGCTGAACATCGAGCGGTCCAGTTCACCGAACAGGTGCGTCTTGCGGTAATTGCTCAGGCTGCGGCCATGCGCATCGATCAACTGCACGCTGTTGTAGATCGCCCCGTCGTCACCGCGCTCCGGGTAGCCATAGACAATGGCGATGCGGTGCGCCTGGGCGATCTCTACCACGGTCATGGCTGCCGGGCCATCGGCGGCCTCGGCCAGGCGCTCGACCTGGGCCAGGCCGATGTTGTAGCCGGTCAGGAACATCTCCGGGCACACCAGCAACTGTGCGCCGCGTTCGGCTGCCAGCTGCGCCTGGTGGCGCAGCCGTTGCAGGTTGCCGGGCACATCCAGTGGCTTGGGTGCGCCCTGGTACAGAGCGATGCGCATGGTGCCTCCTTGTCTCAATCCGCCAGGGCGATCGGGCCGATTTCGTTGAACACATCGCCCGGGCCGGGGTTGTCGGGGTGGGTGTGGCCACCAAAGTGGTTCATGATACCCCACACTGCATTCAGCGACGTCTGCACCGCGCCTTCAACCCAGGCGGGGGTCCATGACACGTCGTCACCGGCAATGAAGATACCGCGCTGCTCTGCCGGCATGTCCTGCTGCATGAAGTGCGCGTACATGCGCTGGTTGTAGCGGTAATGGCCCGGAAGCGCGCCTTTGAAGGCGCCGAGGAAGTACGGGTCGGCCTCCCAGGAAACCGTGATCGGGTCGCCGATGATGTGGCCGGCGATATCGGTCTTCGGGTAGATCTTCTTCAGCGCATCCAGGGCCAGTTGTACGCGCTTCTCCACCGGGTGCGGCAGCATCTTCAGCGCGTCGCTCATCCACGAGTATGACAGGCAGATCACCCCGGGCTTGTCGTTGCCGTTGTCGAACAGGTAAGTGCCGCGGGTGAGGCGATCGGTGAGGGTCATGCTCAGCAGGTCACGGCCGGTTTCCGGGTCCTTGTCCTTCCAGAACGGGCGGTCGACCATGACGAAGGTTTTCGACGACTGCATGTAGCGGGTACGGTCCAGGGCCATCCACATCTTTTGCGAGAACAGCGATTCTTCGCAGTCGATCTGGGTGGTCAGCAACCAGGTCTGGCAGGTGGCGAGTACTGCGCTGTAGTGGCGGGTATCGCCCCAGTTGTCGGTGACCGCCAAGCGGCCATCGGCGGCGCGGGCAATGCGCTTGACACCGGTACGCGGTGCGCCGCCATGCAGCGTGCTCAGGCTGGTGCCCTCTGGCCAATGCACGCAGCGTTCCGGTACGTGGCGCCAGATGCCTTGTGGCACTTGTTCCACGCCCCCGACCACCAGGTGCTGGTGGTCGTCGCAATTGGTCATCACCACGCGGAAGATTTCCAGCATCGAGTTGGGGAAGTCCGAGTCCCAACCGCCGGTGCCGAAACCGACCTGGCCGAACACTTCGCGGTGCTGGAAGCTCAGCTTGGCAAAAGAGCGCGAGGTGGCGACGAAGTCGTAGAAGGTGCGGTCGTCCCACAGCGGCACCAGCTTGTTCCAAAGTTCCTTCAGGCGCGGTACATCACGGTCGCGGATGGCCTGCTGGATATCGGCGAACTGCGCACCGCTCTCCAGCGCATCGGCCCAGGCGTCGGCTACCTCATGAAACAGTTGTGGCAGGTCGGTGGGCTTCTCGGCGTAGTAGGTCTGGCCTTCCAGGTCGATCACCGTGCTGCCCGAAGCCGGGGTCAGCGGGTTGGGGAAGGGCTTGGTTTCCAGGCCCAGCTTGTCGACGTAGTGGTAGAAGGCGGTGGACGACACCGGGAAGCGCATGCCACCCAGCTCGGCAACGATCCCGTCAGTGCCATTGAAGGCTTGCGAGCGCAGCCGGCCGCCCAGCTTGGAAGCCTCGTACACCACCGGCTTGAGGCCCAGCTTCATCAGCTCGTAGGCCGCTACCAGGCCGGCGATACCGGCACCGACAATGGCCACCTCTTCCCCATGGCGCTCAGCCGGAATGCTGCCCAGGCCTGCCGGGTGTTCCAGCCAGTCGTCGAAAGCAAAAGGGAAGTCCGGGCCGAAAATGGTGATCGGCTTCTTGCCGTCGGCGGGGTGGCGGTTCTTCTTGTTCATGAAATGACCTTGCCAGAGAGGCTGCGCGAGGAGCGGAGCCTGAGTATAGGAGATGCCCGGCTGTCATTTTAGGGAGTGAGGTGTTCGTTATTAAGGTGCAGAGTGCTGTCTGAATGTAGTTAGTTTCGTCGTAATGATTAGGTTAATGTTCATTAAGACGAGGCAGGCGGTCGAGGTAATTCAAAAAACACCTTGGCCCTTTGTAGGCGCGTGTTCACCCGCAAATGCGTCGGTAGATTCTCTGCCCTATTCGCGGGTAAACCCGCTCCTACAACCGGCTCCTGCCGCGAAATCTAGAACTGACCCACGCCCGCTAACCTCACCCGAGCGCCAGTCCGTTCAAAGCGGCTGTCCACGGTCCACCTTGCTGCTGAGAATGATCGACGTGGTGGTTTTCTCCACCCCGTCGACACTGCCAATCTGGTCGAGCAACTGATCCAGCTGCTCGGGCGAGTCCGTACGCAGCCAGGCCACATAGTCGAATTCGCCGCTTACCGCACACAGCTGCTGCACCTGGCCCATGGCACTCAGGCGCCGCACCACGTCCTTGCCGGAGCGTGGCTGCACCTTGATCCCGACATACGCCTGCAACCCGCCGCCTATCACACTCTGGCCCAGGCGTACGCCATAGCCGGAGATAACCTTGTTTTTCTCCAGCCGCTCCAGGCGCGAATTGACGGTGGTGCGGGCGATGCCCAACTGGCGGGCGAGGGTGGCGACGCTTTCGCGGGCGTTGATCTGCAGCAGGGCGATCAGCTGGCGATCGATTTCATCCAGCGTGATGGAGCGGGAATCCGACATGGCGAGTCTCTACGGTTGGCCCGCTAGCCTAGCCAGCCTGTGCCAATCAGGGCAAGGCCAGGTACAGTCGATCACCGTTGACGGCGTCGGCTTGGCACTTTGGGTTAGAACGGCCGCGCATGTCCGAAGGCTGCGTCTTCGACACTAATTCGGCATGATGAAGTGCTAGTTCAACGGGAACCTCAGCGTGAACCTCGACCACCTGCTCGAATGCTGGCGACTGGAAGTCTCCAACAAGAAAAGGCCCGGACGCCCGATCAGCCTGCTGTTCAACGTGCTGCGCCGCGCACGCAAGGACAACAAACTGCGTTTCCTCTTCGCCTATCGCCTGGCCCAGTACCTCAACGCCCGCGGCGGCCTTGCCCGGCGTCACGCCCGGCGCATGCAACAGCGGCTCAACCTCAAGTATGGTGTGGACATCGACATCGGCGCCCAGATTGCCCCTGCCCTGCGCATCGCGCACCTGCCGGGGGTGGTGATTACCCGGTATGTGAGCATCGGGCGCAACTTCTTCATCCGGCAGAACTGCTCGATCGGCATCAAGACCCTGGGGTTGCAGGAGTACGCACTGCGCATTGGTGACAACGTGAGCATGGGCGCCAACAGTTGCATCGTTGCTGATCGCATCGACATTGGCGATGACGTGGTGATTGGCGCGATGTCGTTGGTTACGCGGGATATTCCGCCTGGCATGACCTTCTACAACCCACGGCAGGTCGAGATGCGTCCGGGAGGGGATTAACCAACAGCGGTACATTTGCGGACGTTGGCAGAGGGGGTGGTGGAGCAGGCTGGGAGGGTTCTTATGGGGTTGCCCATGGTTGATGGCCTCGCCCGATGGACTGGATCGTGCAGTGGTGCGGCCGTCTTCATTTATCCCCAGGCGCCGCGCCAGTGATGAGCGCACCGAACGAATACGCAAAAGGCTTGAGGCAGTTGGCTCTGTAGCCAGCTTCTTGGCGTCCGTTGTCACGGGGCAGGCCCAGGTTCATTCATAGGCTTACTCATCTGTGAGCCGATTAGCGAGCATATTCGGCTCATTTTGTGAGCTGATAATGGCGGCTATTCGGCTCATTGTCTGATCCTCAAGCTAGGGTGTTTGGCTTGAAGTATCGATAGGGCACCTTTCCGCGATTATCGGCGTGCTGGTTAGTCGGCTTCCTGGTGGGGCTGATTTCGCTGAGATGGTGTTTCAGCGCCACTTCCAAGGTCATGCGCTCGGCGCCGCTGCGCTGGATGTACACGCCCCGAACATTTATTTCTTGCGGGCATGAAAAAGCCGCGCAGTGCGCGGCTCGTAAGCTGGTGGGCCCACACGGACTCGAACCGTGGACCAAAGGATTATGAGTTGCTGGGCTAGGCTGGATGCCTAGCGAAACCACCCAAAGCTGGGCGAAGGTTACCATGGCTGAAGGCTACGTAAAACGTGGGGTTGAGCGTAATTTAGAGAATATGCTCCGAACTGAGTACTGTACCGGGACTGTACTGATTGTCCGAAGACAGGCTTGAGCGCACGTTTGTACCTGTATGCCGGGTCGAGCTGGCTGGCTAGGGCATGCGTCGTGAGAAAGCTGAGAAAAAATTCGCCATTAGCGAATTTTTTCTTGCATTAAGCGAACTCATCCATTACTATTTTTGTGCGGTTGATGATTTATCTCGATTGTGTTTGACAGCTCTCTAAGGCTGTCGTGGAGGATTAAAACCCTCTGTCCCCCGTGCCTGCGCGGATCGGTGCCCTTGGGTTACCACGTTCCCGTCAGGGCTGTGCGTCGTCGAGACCCGACGCCCAGTGGCTCTTAGGGGGGGGAAAGGCGTTGTTCGTACATCATCACTTTGTGCCTT
>NZ_BCBP01000086.1:0-22962 GCF_001753955.1 Pseudomonas sp. NBRC 111139 | reverse complement strand
CCCGATTCGGCAGCCATGGACACAAAGTCATCGAACTGCCCCCGGCACCTCCGAAGTCCTCAACAAATCCGACAACGAAGCCGGCAGCGGCACCGACCCTCACCAGCATATCCAGCGCAGACGGAGTTTTTGTCACCTACCAGTACCCCTGGTCACTCAGCGTGCTGATGAAGTTCAACTTCGACGGAGATTACGACACCAGCTTCAATAAGGTTGGATATAAATTCCTGACCCCTCCTCTATGTTCCGAAAGCTCCGGGAGAGTCTGCTTGATCACAGGCAGAAAAATCTATGTCTGCGGCTTCACTACAATCAATGGCGACAGTGGCCCCTACATACTCTGCTTGAAAGACACGGGGTTGGAAGATGGAGAGTTTTGTGCGAATGGGTATTTACTATCGGAGCTCGCGAGCGGCTTGTATTTCCATGATCTGGATACGCTGAATGATGAAGGCAGTATCGTTTGCATCGCCTCGGAGGGCCTGCAAAAAGGCTACCTGACGGCCTTTACGCGCAGCGGCTCGAAAATCCCCGGCTTCGGTGGCGCCACCGATTTTGGTGGTGAGGGCGGGCAGTGGACAAGCGGATACGTCAACCGTTCCTTGGAGAAAATTATCACCACCGGTTCCACGTTAGGCGGTGAAGAAGCTGATGTCGTCGTCGGGCGCTTCAACCTTGACGGAACTCCTGACACAGCATTTGGTGAAAACCGCGGCTGGGGACGCATTGCATTGGGTGACAGCGTCGAAGTTGCCTGGAGTTCCAGCGCCGAAGTGAATGGCAAAACCATCATCTGCGGAATCGATTTCGAGTCCGGTCGTGCCCGCTTGGGCTTTTTACTCCGTTGCAACACGGACAGTTGACCCCATCACCTCTGCTACGTTGTAGTGATCAAAGGCCGAGTTCACCTTAACCCGTGCACGAGCTCGGCCTGTACCCTCCATATTCTTCAGTCGGCTCACCCCCTATCACCACTCAGCCTCTTGGATACCTGTCGCCTGCGACGTCACGCTTGGCAGAAAAACCATGCCTGCCCGTTACCGACCATGGTCCAGACCGGCCGCAGGTGTGCCGGGCACGGATGCGCGCTATACTGCCGCGCCTTTTTCCGTCGGCCTGACCTGCCGGCGCCTTGCAAGGCGCTTCGACGTGCTGGTCGGCTATGTCGAGCGTCTTTTTGAATGTTCCCGTCTTTAAGAGGAGCGCGCTGCATGACCGTGATCAAGCAAGACGACCTGATTCAGAGCGTCGCCGACGCCCTGCAATTCATCTCGTACTACCACCCCGTCGATTTCATCCAGGCCATGCACGAGGCCTATCTGCGTGAGGAATCGCCTGCTGCACGCGATTCCATCGCCCAGATCCTGATCAACTCGCGCATGTGCGCCACCGGCCATCGTCCAATCTGCCAGGACACCGGTATCGTCACCGTGTTCATCCGCGTGGGCATGGACGTGCGCTGGGATGGCGCCACCATGAGCGTCGACGACATGATCAACGAAGGTGTGCGTCGCGCCTACAACCTGCCTGAAAACGTCCTGCGCGCTTCGATCCTGGCCGACCCGGCCGGTGCCCGCAAGAACACCAAGGACAACACCCCGGCAGTGATCCACTACTCCATCGTCCCCGGCGACAAGGTGGAAGTCGATGTCGCAGCCAAGGGCGGTGGCTCGGAAAACAAGTCGAAGATGGCCATGCTCAACCCGTCCGACTCGATCGTCGACTGGGTACTGAAGACCGTGCCGACCATGGGTGCTGGCTGGTGCCCGCCTGGCATGCTCGGCATCGGCATCGGCGGTACCGCCGAGAAGGCCGCGGTCATGGCCAAGGAAGTGTTGATGGAGTCCATCGACATTCACGAACTGAAAGCCCGTGGCCCACAGAACCGCCTGGAAGAAATCCGCCTGGAGCTGTTCGACAAGGTCAACCAGCTGGGCATCGGCGCCCAGGGCCTGGGTGGCCTGACCACCGTGCTCGACGTCAAGATCATGGATTACCCGACCCACGCGGCGTCCTTGCCGGTGTGCATGATCCCCAACTGCGCCGCTACCCGCCACGCCCACTTCGTGCTTGATGGCACCGGCCCGGCAGAACTGGAAGCGCCGTCGCTGGACGCCTACCCGGAAATCGTCTGGGAAGCCGGCCCAAGCGCCCGTCGCGTCAACCTCGACGACATTACTCCGGAAGAAGTGGCCAGCTGGAAGCCGGGCGAAACCATCCTGCTCAACGGCAAGATGCTGACCGGCCGCGATGCCGCGCACAAGCGCATGGTTGAAATGCTCAACCGTGGTGAAGAGCTGCCGGTAGACCTGAAAGGCCGCTTCATCTACTACGTCGGCCCGGTCGACCCGGTGGGTGATGAAGTGGTAGGCCCAGCCGGCCCGACCACTGCTACCCGTATGGACAAGTTCACCCGCCAGATCCTTGAGCAGACTGGCCTGCTGGGCATGATCGGCAAGTCCGAGCGTGGCCCGACCGCCATCGAGGCGATCAAGGACAACAAGGCCGTGTACCTGATGGCTGTTGGCGGCGCTGCCTACCTGGTCGCCCAGGCCATCCGCAAGTCGAAGGTACTGGCCTTCGCCGAGCTGGGCATGGAAGCGATCTACGAGTTCGAGGTCAAGGACATGCCGGTGACCGTCGCTGTGGACAGCAACGGCGAGTCGGTACACATCACTGGCCCTGCCCTGTGGCAGAGCAAGATTGCCGAAAGCCTGGCCGTCGAAGTGAAGTAACCTGATGTAACTGCGGCGGCGGCTTCGCGGGCAGGCCCGCTCCCATACGTACAGCGCAAGCCAGAAGGCTACGCGTTACCTGTGGGGCGGCCTTGCCCGCGAAGAGGCCGCACTGTCATCACAGGACTCTCTCGAACTGCTCCGGCCAGTCCCGCCAGGTAAACACCTGCCCTTCCCGCCTCACCCGCCGCACTTCCTGCAGATCTACCTCGCACACCAGCCACTGGCTGCAGTCCGGGTTCAACTGCTCACTCAACGCCACCACCCCATCCCCCGGCATCCCGTGATCCGGCGGTACGAACAAGCCTGCCCGGCCGATATTCTCGTCCAATGCCGGCGACCAGGGCGCCACCCCCACCGTAGGGCTCTGCAACACGGCAATCTGGTTCTCCAGGGCGCGCGCCTGGGCGCCAATACGCACCCGATGGTAACCGGCCTCGGTATCGGTACAACTCGGCGCCAGGATCAGGTCGGCACCACACTCGGCCAAGCGGCGGGCCAGCATCGGGAACTCGTTGTCGTAGCAGATCAGAATGCCCAAGCGCCCCAGTTCGGTTTCGAACACCTGCAGCCCCTGGCCTGCAGCGATGTCCCACTGCTCGCGCTCGAAGCGGGTCATCATCAGTTTGTCCTGATAACCCAGCACACCTTGGGGGCCGAACAGCCAGGCACGGTTGCGGTAGCGCCCATCGTTGTCCAGCACCGGCACACTGCCCGGTTGCAAGTAGATCCCCCAGCGTCGGGCAAGGCTCTCGCACAACGCTTTCCAGGGTTCGATCAGCGGCTGGATGCCGGCAATCGAAGCCTTCAGGTCTTCCCGCTGCCCGGCACTCAGCTGGCCGCTCAGCACCAGCCCGGCGTACTCCGGCAGTAGCAGCAAGCGTGCCCCCGCCTCCACCGCTTCGGCGCACAGGCCTTGCAGGTGGTCGGCGTAGGCGTCCCAGGTTTCGTGCAGCTCGATAGCGTACTGGCAGGCTGCCAGGCGGATCATATCGGCAGTGCCTTGAGCCAGAACGACATCAGCTTGTCGGAGCTTTCCTGCTCGTCCAGGTCGCGCCAGGCGTAGGTGGTACGCAGCGATGGGTCGTGCAGGAAGCCGCGGTTGCGCCAGAAGCCGTGCAGGGGTTTGTATTCGGCTGGCCGGCGCGGGTGCGCACCGGGTCGCTCGACCGCGCAGAACGCGCAGTAATCGAACTCGGCCAGTTTGTGTGCGTAGGACTCGCGCTCGATGAAGAAGCGAACCCCCAGGCCCTGACCGCGGTATGCCGGCAACACCAGCGACTCCCCGAAGTAGTACACACTGGCCGGGTCGCGCCCCTGGGCCAGGAATGGCTGCTGGAATTCGGGCGCGACATCCACCAACGGCAGGCCGGTAGAGGCGCCGACCACCTTGCCGTCGTCCAGCGCCAGCACAACCAGGCTGCGCCCGGAGCGGGCATAGTTGGCCAGGTAGTCGGCCTCGTACTCCGGGGTGCCGTCGTACAGGTAGGGGAACTCGCGGAACACAGTAAGGCGCAGGCGAGCGAGGTCATCGATGTAAGGCGCGATAGCGGCACCGTGCAACAGGCGTATTTCCATGTTTGGCGGTCGTTTTGTCGATGTGGATGACGCGCTCGGCTAAGCCGGGCTTGAGGGGAAACCCTATCATCCGAGTTAACGACCCGCCTTTTCCCTACACGACAGGAAATGTTCCATGACCGCAACCGAACTGGTAAATGCTTACTACGCCGCCTTCAACGCGGGTGACATGCCGGCGTTTCTGGCGCTGCTCAGCGAAGACGTGATCCACGACATCAACCAGGGCGAGCGCCAGATGGGCAAGGCCAGGTTCGCCGCGTTCATGGAAAAGATGAACCGCTGCTACCGCGAGCGCCTGGCCGACATCGTGGTGATGCAGAACGCCGATGGCAGCCGCGCGGCGGCGGAGTTCACCGTGCATGGCCAATACCTGGCCGATGACGAAGGGTTGCCGACAGCAAACGGCCAAACCTATGTGCTGCCGGCGGGGGCGTTCTTCTATATTCACTGTGGCAAGATTGCCCGGGTGACCAACTACTACAACCTCAATGACTGGGTTGAGCAGGTTGCCTGAAGCAACCCGCTGCCAATTCAATCAAGCCTGTCAGACAATGCGCGTGCCCAGCACTTGAAGGAACGCCGCCAGCCAGGCCGGGTGCGCGGGCCATGCCGGTGCGGTCACCAGGTTGCCATCCACATGCGCCTGGTCCACCGCGATGTCGATGAACGTGCCACCCGCCAGGCGCACTTCTGGCGCACATGCCGGGTACGCGCTGCACTCACGCCCCTCCAGCACCCCTGCCGCCGCCAGCAACTGGGCCCCATGGCACACCGCCGCAATCGGCTTGCCGGCCTGGTCGAACGCCCGCACCAGGTCCAACACCTTTTCATTCAGGCGCAGGTACTCCGGCGCGCGGCCACCTGGGATCAGCAGCGCGTCATAACTCTCGGGCCGCACCCGCACGAAATCATAATTCAGGGCAAAATTGTGCCCTGGCTTTTCGCTGTAGGTCTGTTCACCCTCAAAGTCATGAATCGCGGTACGCACGGTCTGCCCCGCCAGCTTTTCCGGGCACACCGCATGCACCGTGTGGCCCACCATGCTCAAGGCCTGGAACGGCACCATCGCTTCGTAATCTTCGACGTAGTCGCCCACCAGCATGAGAATTTTCTTCGCCGTCATCTCGCCCACTCCTTCGGTTAACTGTGAATAGTCACTGCACGATAGCCGCTGTCAGTCACGGCGGTCGAGGAAGTTGACCACCAACCGATCAAGCCAGCCCCAGATCCGTTGCTTCACCCTGCGCCACAAAGGGCGCGCATGCCAGTGGGCGAGGTCGACTTCTTCGCTCTGGGCGAAGTCGCGCTCGAAGCTGGCCACCACCGCCGCTGTCAACGGCGGGTCCAGCGCTTCGATGTTGGCTTCAAGGTTGAAGCGCAAGTTCCAGTGGTCGAAGTTGCACGAACCGACGCTGACCCAGTCGTCTACCACAGCCATCTTCAGGTGCAGGAAGCACGGCTGGTACTCGAAAATCCGCACGCCCGCACGCAACAGACGCGGGTAGTACCGATGCCCGGCGTAGCGTACCGAGGGGTGATCGGTGCGCGGACCGGTCAACAACAGACGCACGTCGAGCCCCTTGCTGGCGGCCCGACGCAACGAACGGCGCACGCTCCAGGTCGGCAGGAAGTACGGCGTGGCCAGCCACACCCGTTTCTTGCCGCTGTTCAGCGCCCGTACCAGCGCGTGAAGGATGTCCTGGTGCTGGCGGGCGTCGGCATAAGCGACCCGGCCCATGCCCTGCCCCTGCGCAGGCACCTTGGGCAGACGCGGCAGACCAAAGCCTTCAGCAGGGCGCCAGGCGGTGCGGCGGTTGTTGGCTTGCCACTGACGGTCAAACAGCAACTGCCAGTCGCTCACCACCGGCCCCTGCATCTGCACCATCACTTCGTGCCATTCGCTGGTCGCCTCACCGGGCGTCCAGAACTCGTCGGTAACGCCCGTCCCCCCCACCACGGCCCAACGTTCGTCAACCAGCAGCAATTTGCGATGATCACGGTAGAGATTACGCAGGCCACGCTTCCAGCGCAGGCGGTTATACCAGCGCAAGTACACGCCAGCGTCCAGCAGGCGCTGACGCAACGCGCTGTTGAAGGCCAATGAACCGTAGTCATCAAACAGGCACCGCACCCGTACGCCACGCCGGGCAGCCTGCTCCAGCGCGTCGACCACTGCATCGGCACAGGCCCCGGCCTCAACCAGGTACAGCTCCAGGTCAACCTGGAACTCGGCACGCATGATCGCCTGGAGCATGCGCGGAAAAAACACAGGGCCGTCGATAAGCAGTTCGAACTGATTGCCATCACGCCAGGGGAAGACCGGCCCCGCCATGTCAGCGCGCAGTGAAGATCAGCACCGCGCTAACCGGTACCGACGGGTTGATGGACTTCAACCTGGCGAACTTGCGCAGGCTTTCCAGCCCCGGCAGCAAGCCAAAATCTTCGGCGCGCAGCACCAGAGGCTCAAGGGTCACCACCTGGAAGCGCCGCGCATCCAGGCGGGTAGCCAGCAACAGAACACTGTAACTGTGCGACTGGCCATGCAGGGTGACCGTCAGCGGCAGGCGCAATTCGATCTGTGCACCGTCGGCCAGGTCATTGATCGGCTGCAGGTCAATCTGCGCCTTCACGGTGGCCTCGGCGAAGCGCTCGACCTCGAACAGGTTGTCGCGCATTTGCTCGTCACGCAGCGGAATACCACTGCTCACCGAGTCCATCTCGATCCTCAACCCGGCGATACCCTTGCGATCGACCGTGCCATGCAACACCAGAAAGCGATGCACTTCGGCGGTGTCGCCGTTCTTGCCGGTGATGAATGACAGCCGTGAGGATTCGCCATCCAGGTGCCAATTGGCATGAGCGGGCAGGCACAAAGCCAGCAATAAGGCAGGCAGCAGACGGGGCAACTTGAACATGACAGATCTCGTGAAACCAGGCCGCCAACCTTACCCGCCTGCATTCATGGCAGCAAGCGGCAGCCCTCACGCGCGCCTTGCCAGGCCGCCTGGCTGCGCCGCCCCAGGCCTTCAGCGGTGACTCGCTGCTGCTGGCTGTTTTCCTCCAGCAGGCTCAGTGGCAGCCACTGCTTCACGTACCCTTGGCAATACACCTTGTCGAAGCCCATGACAAAGCGGCAGGAACAGTATTCCTTGGCCGAGTAGGCCGAGAGTATGCCGGGGAAGTCCGCCAGCGCCTGCCGTTCCTGCCAGGCCCAGTACAGGAGCCCTGCCAGCGCCAGCAGCACTAACCGCTTCATGCCCCCTCCCCGGCCAGTACCGCCAGCACCCGCTTGAGCAATTCGTCGTGTCGATAGCTGCCGTCGCGGTCATCGGCGTAGCGCACGATCACCAACTTTTGCTCAGGCAGCACATATAACGCCTGCCCCCAGTGGCCAAGGGCGGCGAAGGTGTCTGCCGGTGCACTGGGCCAAGGCCGCTCGGCGCCAGCCAGCGACTGGTTGAGCCACCAATGGCCACCAGGGACGGCCTCACCAGGCAGCGCTTGGGCCTGGGCAAACGGGGTGCGGTTGAAGGCGACCCAGGCCTTGGGCAGCAATTGTCGGCCCTGCCAGCGCCCGTCGCGCTGCATCAGCAGGCCAATACGGGCCAAATCACGGGCACTGAGGTAGAGATAGGAAGAGCCTACGTAGGTGCCTGCCCGGTCACGCTCCCACGCCGCACTGCCGATACCCAACGGGGTGAACAGTGCGTGCCAGGGGTAGTCGGGGTACTGCCCGGCATCGAGCATGCCGCGCAGCGCGGCGGCCAGCAGGTTGCTGTCGCCGCTGGAGTAGAGGAATCGCTGACCGGGGCTGGCGGCAACACCCTGCGCCGCCGCGTAGGCAGCCATGTCTGCGCGGCCACGGGTATACAGCATGGCCACCACCGAGGACTTCAGCGGCGCGTATTCGTAGTCTTCCTGCCACTCGAGGCCACTGGCCCAGTGCAGCAGGTCGGCCACGCGCACGCCGGGGTGGGCGCGCATGGGTGGATAGAAGCGGCTGACCGGGTCTTGCAGCTGGAAGCGGCCTTCGCCCTGGGCCACGCCCATTATCGTGGCCAGTACGCTCTTGCTTACCGACCAGGTCAGGTGCGCGGTGGCGGCACGGGTGGGCGCGGTGTAGCGCTCGTGGAGGATACGCCCGTCGCGGATGATCAGCAGAGCGTCCGTGCGGATGCCGCTGCGCTCCGAGGGGGAGCGTGCAGGAAAGGCGTAAGCGTCGACGGCCTGCCAGTCGAGGGTGGCGGGGTCGTTCTGCCACTGCGGGTCAGGCCAGTCCTCCGCCTTGGCGCTACCTGCAACCAGCGCAAGGATGACCAACAGTACCTTCATCGTGCTCGCCTTGATGGGGGCTGCTTTGCAGCCCTTCGCGGGCAAGCCCGCGCTCACAGTCGCAGGAGCGGATGCCCCCGCAAACAGGCCAACATCATCAATACAGAATCAGCGCCGAACCGGCCGCTTCTGCAGCTTGCGCTGCAACGTCCGTCGGTGCATGCCCAACGCCCGCGCGGTGGCCGAGATATTACCTTCATGCTCGTTCAGCACGCGCTGGATATGTTCCCACTGCAGGCGATCGACCGACATCGGGTTTTCCGGCACCAGGGTATCCAGGTCGGTGTGCTCCGACAGCAGTGCTGCCAACACATCATCAGCGTCAGCCGGCTTGCACAGGTAGTTGCAGGCACCGCGCTTGACCGCCTCCACTGCGGTGGCAATGCTCGAGTACCCGGTCAGGATCACCACGCGCATTTCTGGGTCCAGTTCCAGCAGCTTGGGCAGCAGCACCAAGCCGGAGTCGCCATCCATCTTCAGGTCCAGCGTGGCGTAGTCCGGCAGGTCCTGCTGGGCCAGAATCAAGCCTTCTTCGGCAGAACTGGCAGTGCTCACACGGAAACCGCGACGGCTCATGGCCCGGGCCATGACCCGGGTGAAGGTGGCATCGTCATCCACCAGCAGCAGGTGCGGCAGCTCTTCGCTTTCGACCTGGTTTTCTTCGCTCATCATTCATCTCCTCGCTTGCCATAGGGCAGGCGCAGTTCGGTCAGGGTGCCACCCTGTTCATGACTATAGAGTTTCACCGAGCCGCCCGCACGGGTCACGCTGGCCTTGCTCAAGAACAGGCCCAGGCCGAAGCCTTTGCCCTTGGTGGTAATAAAAGGTTTGCCAATGGCTTCGGCAATGGCTGGCGGTACACCAGGACCATGGTCGCGGATACTGATGACGATGTCCTGGGCGTCCCAGTCCAGGCGAACCTCCAGATCATCAGGGCAGGCATCGGCGGCATTGTTCAACAGATTCAGTAACGCCTGGGTCAGGTCTGGCGGCGGCGCCAGACGCGGCACCTTGCCGTCGCGCAGGCGCTGGAAGCGGTAGCTGGCTTCCGGGCGCATCAGGTGCCAGCGGTTGAGCGCCTCGTCCAGCCAGGCAGTCACATCCTGCTCCACGATGGCCAGGCGCCGGTTGGCTTCGGCTGCGCGCACCAGCTGTTGCAAGGTCTCTTTGCACAGCTTTACCTGGTCCTGGAGGATCTGCAGGTCCTCCTGCAACAGCGGGTCGGTGTGGTCCTGGCGCATTTCGTTGATCAGCACGCTCATGGTCGCCAGCGGCGTACCCAGTTCATGGGCGGCACCGGCGGCCTGGGTAGCCACAGCCAGCAGTTGCTCGTCGCGCAGGCTTTCTTCACGCCGCTCTGAACGCAGCTGCTCCTGGCGGCGCAGCTCTTCGGCCATGCGCGCGGCAAAGAAGGTGATCACAGCCGCCGCCAGGGCAATGCTCAGCCACATGCCGTAGACCTGCATCTTGTCCCGCGCCATCGGCAGCCCTTCGAGCGGGTAGAACTGCACCAGCAGCAAGCTGTAGGCCGTCAGCGCAATGCCCGACAGGATCAGCGAATACAGCCACGGCAAGGTCACCGCGGCAATCGCCAGCGGCACCAGGTAATACGACACGAACGGGTTGGTCGAGCCGCCGGAGTAATACAGCAAGGCACTGTGGATCAGCAGGTCACAGGCCAGCTGCAGGGCGTACTCCATTTCGGTGACGGGCAGCGACAGCCGCAGGCGCAGGGCCGTGAAGGCACACAGCAACGAAGACAAGGCCAAGGTGCCGGCCAGTGACAGCCAGGGCAACGGCAGCAGTTCGGTCCAGTAGGCAACGCCCACCGAGCCGGCCTGGGCAGCCAGGACCAGGACCCGAATGACGGTCAGGCGCCAGAGGTTCTGACGGGTAGCGGACAACGGTTGTACGGCGGCGAGCATGAGCTCTCCTGATGAGTGCTCCAGAAAAATCGGCTGGAGTATACCGAAGCCGGGCGCCTCGCTGCAGCGATGCGGCAAAGCGCCACACTTTGTCACAGGTTCATGATGGCACTTTTGAACCCACTACACTGTTGCCGGTCTTATGGGCCATGCGTGGAATGGATGACCAGCCCCCACGCCTTTAAATGCCAAGGAGTACCACATGCAAATCCCACGTCGCGGCGCTGCCCTGATCATGTCTTGCGGCCTGCTCGCCAGCCTGCCGGCACTGGCCGCCGATGAACCGCGTTTCAACCAGGTATCGCTGCGTGCCGAAGTCAGCAAGGAAGTGGCGCGCGACCTGATGGTCGTGACCCTGTACAGCGAAGCGCAGAACAGCGACCCGGGCAAGCTCGCCAAGCAGATTACCGAAACCATGAACAAGGCCGTGCAGCAGTCACGCCAGGTCAAGGACGTGAAGATCAGCCAAGGCAGCCGCAACAGCTACCCGGTGTATGACAGCAAGGGCCAGAAAATTACCGGCTGGCGCGAACGCGCCGAACTGCGCCTTGAAAGCGCCAACTTCCCGGCCTTGTCCCAGCTTACCGCCGATTTGTTGCAAGAGCTGAAAATGGCTGGCATGGACTTCTCCATCGCCCCGGCCACGCGCAAGGCCAGCGAGGATGCTCTGCTCAAGGATGCGGTCGATGCCTTCAAGGCACGCGCGCAACTGGCGACTGAAGCGCTGGGTGGCAAAGGCTACAAAGTGGTGAGCCTGAACCTCAACAGCAGCGGCTACCCGCGCCCGTACTTGCGTAGCGCGCCGATGGCAATGAAGGCCATGGGGGCTGATGAAGCAGCACCGGCGCCAGATATCGAGGCGGGCACCAGTGAAGTGAGCATGAATGCCGATGGCCTGATCGAAGTGCAGATGCCATAAGGCGTCCACGCATCATCTGTGGGAGCCCGCGAGCAAGACACGGCGGTGGATGGCACGGGCTTCGCCCGTGTTCGCGGGTAAACCCGCTCCTACAGGTGAACGCGCCATTTTCACGATTTTCAGACCTTTCTTACGCACCATCAAGGTGCGTCCTACGTTTACCCTTGCCTAGAAACATCGAGCAAAACGCCATCATTTTGCCTACGCAAACGTTTAACTTCGCCAAAAGTTATACCGATGCGACATCCATGTACGGTCGTACCACTTTTCTGACGCCAACTATCCTTGTACCTGTTGCATTGGGAACACCCCCTGCATAAGTATCCGCAGGTCGGCTCACGAGGCCACCTCATCCAAAAAATGACAACAATGAGGCCACCATGCTCAAACACGCAGTCATTCCGTTCCTGCTGGGTGCAGGCTTGCTCAGCGGCGCACCGTCGGCCGTTGCCGCATCCAACCTGGTGTTCTGCTCCGAAGGCAGCCCAGCCGGCTTCGATCCGGGGCAGTACACCACCGGGACCGACTTCGACGCCTCGGCAGAGACCGTGTTCAACCGTCTGACCCAGTTCGAGCGCGGCGGCACTGCGGTCATCCCGGGCCTGGCGACCAAATGGGAAGTGTCCGACGACGGCAAGACCTACACCTTCCACCTGCGTGAAGGGGTCAAGTTCCACACCACCGACTACTTCAAGCCCAGTCGCCCGTTCAACGCCGACGACGTGCTGTTCACCTTCAACCGCATGCTCGACAAGGACAACCCGTTCCGCAAGGCGTACCCCACCGAGTTTCCATACTTCACCGACATGGGCATGGACAAGAACATTGCCAAGGTGGAGAAGCTTGACGAGCACACGGTTAAGTTCACCCTCAACGAGGTGGACGCCGCGTTCATCCAGAACCTGGCCATGAGCTTTGCCTCGATCCAGTCCGCCGAATACGCCGACCAGTTGCTCAAGAATGGCAAGGCCGCCGACATCAACCAGAAGCCGATCGGCACCGGCCCGTTCGTGTTCAGCAAGTACCAGAAGGACGCGCAGATCCGCTTCAAGGGCAACAAGGACTACTGGAAGCCCGAGGACGTGAAGATCGACAACCTGATCTTTGCCATCACCACCGACGCCTCGGTGCGCATGCAGAAGCTTAAAAAGAACGAGTGCCAGGTCACCCTGTTCCCACGCCCGGCCGACATCGAGCCGCTAAAAGCCGACAAGAACCTGCAAATGCCGCAGCAGGCCGGTTTCAACCTCGGCTATATCGCCTACAACGTGATGGACAAGATCAAGGGCAGCAACGAGGCCAACCCCATGGCCCAGCTGAAAGTCCGACAGGCGCTGGACATGGCCGTGGACAAGAAAAAGATCATCGAGTCGGTGTACCAGGGCGCCGGCCAGCTGGCGGTCAACGCCATGCCGCCCACGCAGTGGTCTTATGACGACAGCATCAAGGACGCCGCCTTCGACCCCGAGAAAGCCAAGCAACTGCTCAAGGAAGCCGGCATCAAGGAAGGCACCGAAATCACCCTGTGGGCCATGCCCGTGCAACGCCCGTACAACCCCAATGCCAAACTAATGGCCGAAATGCTCCAGTCCGACTGGGCCAAGATCGGTATCAAGGCGAAGATCGTCAGTTATGAATGGGGCGAGTACATCAAGCGCTCCAAAGGCGGCGAACAGGGTGCCATGCTGATTGGCTGGAGCGGCGACAATGGTGACCCGGACAACTGGCTGGGTACCCTCTACGGTTGCGATGCCATCGACGGCAACAACTTCTCCAAGTGGTGCTACAAGCCCTACGACGACCTGATCAAGCAGGCCAAGGCCACGTCCGACCAGGCCAAACGTACCGAGCTGTACCAAAAGGCGCAGCACATCCTCAAGGAGCAGGTACCGATCACCCCGATCGCCCACTCCACCGTCTACCAGCCCATGAGCGCCAAGGTGAAGGACTTCAAGATCAGCCCATTCGCGCTGAACGCCTTCTACGGCGTCAGCGTGGACAAATAGGCTGACTGAGGCACCCGCTGAATCGCGGGTGCCCTTCACCCCCGCCACCTCTTCATGTCGTCCTGCGGCCATACGCTGCGGGGGCGACGAACTGTTGCCGCCATTCGTACCCGGAGGCGGCGCGAACAGATGAAAAAGGATTTGCCATGCGCCACGTTACCCGCCTTTCCGCGCTGCTGGCCCTGGGCCTGGTCAGCCAATCCCCGGTCCTGCTGGCCAACAACCTGGTGTTCTGCTCTGAAGGTAGCCCCGCCGGCTTCGACACCGCCCAGTACACCAGCGCCACCGACAACGACGCCGCCGAACCCATCTACAACCGCCTGGTCGAGTTCGAACGTGGCGGCACCGCCGTGCACCCGGCCCTGGCGACGCACTGGGAGGTGTCCGACGACGGCCTGCGCTACACCTTCCACCTGCGTGAAGGGGTCAAGTTCCACAGCAACAAGGCCTTCAGCCCGAGCCGCACGTTCAACGCCGACGATGTGCTGTTCACCTTCAACCGCATGCTCGACAAGGGGCATCGGTTCCGTCAGGCCTACCCTACCGAGTTTCCCTATTTCAACGGCATGGGCCTGGACAAGAACATCGCCCGCGTCGAGAAGACCGACCCATTGACCGTGGTGTTCACCCTGAACACCGTCGATGCCGCGTTCGTCCAGAACCTGGCCATGAGTTTCGCCTCCATCCTCTCCGCTGAATACGCCGAACAGCTACTGGCCAGTGGACGCCCCAGCGACATCAATCAGCAGCCTATCGGTACCGGGCCGTTCGTGTTCCAGCGCTACCAGAAGGATTCGCAGATCCGCTACAAGGGCAACAAGGACTATTGGGCAGCGAACGAGGTGAAGATCGACAACCTGGTGTTCTCGATCAATACCGACCCCTCGGTGCGCATCCAGAAGCTGCGCCGCAACGAATGCCAGGTCACCCTGCACCCCCGCCCGGCTGACCTGCCGGCGCTCAAGGCCGACAGCACGCTGCAGGTGCTCCAGCAACCAGGCTTCAACCTCGGCTACATCGCCTACAACACCCAGCACCCGCCATTCGACCGCCTGGAAGTGCGCCAGGCAATGGACATGGCGGTCAACAAGAAAGCCATCCTCCAGGCGGTGTATCAGGACGCCGGCCAACGGGCGGTCAACGCCATGCCACCAACCCAGTGGTCCTATGACGACAGCATCAAGGACGCCCCGTACGCGCCCGAAAAGGCCAGACAGCTGCTCCAGCAGGCCGGTGTCAAACCTGGCACCGAGGTCACCCTGTGGGCCATGCCGGTGCAGCGCCCGTACAACCCCAATGCCAAGCTGATGGCCGAAATGCTCCAGGCCGACTGGAGCAAACTCGGTTTCAAGGTGCGCATCGTCAGCTACGAATGGGGCGAATACCTCAAGCGCATGAAAAACGGTGAGCACGACATCGCCCTGATCGGCTGGACCGGTGACAACGGCGACCCGGACAACTGGCTGGGCACCCTCTACAGCTGCGATGCCATCGGCAGCAACAACTACTCGCAGTGGTGCGACCCGCAGTACGACAGCCTGGTCAAGCAGGCCAAGCAAGTGACCGACCGTACGCAACGCACCGCCCTGTACCAGCAGGCCCAGCAGCGGCTAAAGCAGCAGGTACCGATTACGCCGGTGGCGCATTCCACCGTGAGCCAGCCGCTTAGCGTCAAGGTTTCCCAGTTCAAGGTCAGCCCGTTTGGGCGCAATGATTTTTCCGGTGTGAGTGTTGATTAAGCGTTAGCCAGTACCGGCCTCTTCGCGGGCAAGCCCGCTCCCACAGGATCTCGACAGGTTCGGACACTGCGCCCTACCTGTGGGAGCGAGCTTGCCCGCGACGAGGCCAGAACGGCCAACACAACGCCCCGATTCTGCCCGGCGATCCCGCGGCACCCCTGGCAACACCGCAGCAATCACCCGGCCCACAAGGCCGGCCATAACTAGAAAAGAAAGGGAGCTTTAACCTTGAAAGTATTCACCTTGACCGCACTGGCGTTATCCATCGGTGCCTTTTCCACGGTGGCCCAGGCAGATCCGCAGAGCCAGGACTACCTCCCGCTCACCCTCAAAAGCAGCAGCGAGCAAGCGCAAGCCAGCGGCTTCATCGACGGCCAAAGCCTGTCCGGCAGCACCCGCAACTGGTATGCCCGCGAACGTGCCGCACGCGCGCCGCTGTGGAAGTACTACAAGAACGACGGCACCCGCCACGACACCCACAGCCGTGAAAACTGGGTCCAGGGCACCATCCTCAATTACAGCTCCGGCTTCACCCAGGGCACCGTGGGCTTCGCCGTCGAGGCTGCCGGCTACAACGCCATCGCCCTGCAGCAGAGCCGCGAAGCCATTGCCGGCCCCAACAACCGCACCCTCACCCACAGCGATGGCGACCCCGTCGGCCAGTGGAGCAAACTGGGCCTGGGCAATATCAAGGCGCGCGTGTCCAACACCACCCTTACCCTTGGCCGCCAGTCGGTGGACACGCCGATGATCGCCTACATCGGCAACCGCGCCTTGCCCTCGAGCTTCCAGGGCGCGTTCCTGCACAGCGCTGAATTCGACAACCTCAGCCTCGACCTGGGCACCTTCGACCGCGTCTCGCCACGTACCGAACAGAGCCTCAGCAAGTTCCGCAGCGAGTACAGCGCCACCGGCGTGGAAACCGACCGCGCCAGCACCGCAGGCATCAACTACCAGCCGTTCAAGAGCCTGAGTACCAGCCTGTACGCCACCAAGGTCGACGACTTCTGGAACCAGTACTACTTCGGCGCCAACCATGTGCTCGGCGACAGCGCAGTGCTCAGCCTGAGCACCGGCCTGAACTACTACAAGACCGTCGACGCCGGCAGCCAGAAAATGGGCAAGATCGACAACGACACCTACAGCCTGTCACTGGGCCTGACCCATCAGGCCCACACCCTCAGCGCCTCCTGGCAGCAGGTCAACGGCAATGAGTACTTCGACTACCTGCCCGAAACCAACGGCATCTTCCTGGCCAACTCGCTGCTGTCGGACTTCAACGGCCCCAACGAGAAATCGCTGCAGATTTCCTATGTGCTGAACATGGCGCCCTATGGCGTGCCTGGCCTGAAGTTCAACCTGTACAACGCCCGCGGCTGGGGTATCGACGGCACTCACTACCGCGGCACTGCCTACGACGTGAATGGCCTGGATGGCGAAACCCACTATGAGTGGGGTATCGGCACCAGCTACGCGCTGCAGAGCGGGCCGCTGAAAGACACCAGCATACGCGCCACCTACACCACCCATCGCGCCAGCAAGGCCCAGGGCGATGGCAGCCTGGATGAGTTCCGCGTGGTCACCACCATTCCGTTCAACATTCTCTGAGCGCGGGCGCCACGGCCTGTTTCGCTGCGGGCCGTGGCAGCTACGCTGGAATCAATGCACGCAGGGAGACTTCAACCTATGCAGATAGCTTTCAGGAAAACGCCAGTGCTGCGCCTTACCCTGGCAGCGCTGATACTGGGCAGCGCCACGCATCTGGCCGCCAAGCCGCTGGTGGTGTGTACCGAAGCCAGCCCGGAAGGGTTCGACGTGGTTCAGTACACCACTGGGGTCACTTTCGATGCCGCGTCCGAAACCCTGTTCAACCGCCTGGTCGACTTCAAGCCCGGCACCACCGATATCCAGCCGGCCCTGGCCGAGCGTTGGGACATTTCAGCCGACGGCCTGACCTACACGTTTCACCTGCGCCAGGGGGTGAAGTTCCACAGCACCGAGTACTTCACCCCAACCCGTGAATTCAACGCCGACGATGTGCTGTGGAGCCTGCGCCGCCAGCTCGACCCCGCCCATCCATGGCACGACAAGACCAGCGTCGGCTACCCGTACTTCGAAAGCATGGCCTTCAAGCAACTGCTCAAGTCGGTGGACAAAACCGACGACCACACGGTGGTGATCACACTCACCCGCCCGGAAGCGCCGTTCCTGCGGGACATGGCGATGGGGTTCACCTCGATCTACTCCGCCGAATACGGCGACCAGTTGCTCAAGGCCGGCAAGACCGCAGCGCTGAACAGCAAGCCGATCGGCACCGGCCCGTTCATCTTCCAGCGCTACAACAAGGATGCGCAGGTCCGCTTCAAACCTAACCCGGATTACTTTCGCGGCAAGCCGCCAGCCGACGCCCTGATATTCGCCATCGCTACCGATAGCAACGTGCGCCTGCAGAAACTGCGCGCCAACGAGTGCCAGGTGGCGTTGTACCCCAAACCCGAGGATGTGCCGTCGATAAAGGCCGACGCCAGGCTCAAGGTCGCAGAGACCGAAGCGTTGGTCACCGGCTACATCGCCATGAATACCCAGCACAAATACCTCAACGACGTGCGCGTGCGTAAAGCCATCAACATGGCCTTCGACCGCCAGACCCATGTCGACCAACTGTTTGGCAAAGGCAACGCACTGGTGGGTGTAAACCCTTACCCACCCACCATGATCGGCTACAACACCCACAACCAGAACCCACCGCGCGACCTCGATAAAGCCCGCGCCCTGCTCAGGCAGGCCGGTGTACCCGAGGGCACGGTAATCACCCTGTTCACCCGCAACGGCGGCGGCATGACCAACCCTAACCCGCGCCTGTCCGCCGAAATGCTGCAAGCCGACCTCAAGCAGATCGGCCTGAAGCTGGATATTCGCGTGATGGAATGGGCCGAGATGCTGCGCCGCGCCAAGCAGGGCGAAGCCGACCTGGTGTCCACCGGCTGGGCAGGCGACAACGGCGACCCGGACAATTTCCTTGGCCCGCTGCTCAGTTGCGAGGCCGCCAAAAACGGTGAGAACTACGCGCGCTGGTGCAACTCGAAATTCCAGGAACTGATCACCCGTGCCCGCGAGGTGATCGACAACGACGAGCGCGCAAGGCTCTATAGCGAGGCATTGAAGGTGTACGATGACGACCAACCCTGGATCAGCATGGCCCACCCCAAGGTGTTCACGGCCATGCGTGACAACGTGGAGGGCTACGTGATCAGCCCTCTGACCAACAATAACTTCGCCACGACCAAGGTGAAGTAGAACAACAACGACCGCCGGCCACCCACACGGGGACCGGCGGCACTGCCGTACCGGGCTGATCGCCCCACGGCCTGATGAGGTAACCCCGACAATGTTGAGTTTTATTGCCCGGCGCCTTGGCCTGCTGATACCGACCTTTTTCGGCATCACCTTGCTGACCTTCGCGCTCATACGCCTGATCCCCGGCGACCCGGTGGAAGTGATGATGGGCGAGCGCAGGGTCGACCCCGAAATGCATGCCCAGGCCATGGAACGCCTGGGCCTGAACAAGCCACTGCCGGTCCAGTACCTGGACTACGTCGGCAAACTTGCCCAGGGTGACCTTGGCGAATCGCTGCGCACCCGCGAAAGCGTGTGGCGCGAGTTCCTTACCCTGTTCCCGGCCACCCTGGAACTGGCCTTCGCCGCCCTGCTGTTCGCCGGCGTCGTCGGCCTGCTGGCCGGTGTAATCGCCGCACTCAAGCGCGGTTCGCTGTTCGACCACGGGGTCATGGGCATATCACTGGCCGGCTACTCGATGCCGATTTTCTGGTGGGGCCTGATCCTGATCATGTTCTTCTCCGTGAGCCTTGGCTGGACCCCGGTATCCGGGCGCATCGACCTGCTCTACGACATCGAGCCGAAAACCGGCTTCATGCTTATCGACACCCTGCTCAGCGATGAAGAAGGCGCGTTCAAGGACGCTGTGATGCACCTGATCCTGCCGGCCATCGTGCTCGGCACCATCCCGCTGGCGGTGATCGCCCGCATGACCCGCTCGTCGATGCTCGAAGTACTGCGCGAAGACTACATCCGCACCGCCCGCGCCAAAGGCCTGTCGCCGGCCCGTGTGGTGTTCGTCCATGGCCTGCGCAATGCCTTGATCCCGGTGCTGACGGTGTTCGGCCTGCAGGTCGGCACGCTGCTGGCCGGGGCGGTGCTGACCGAAACCATCTTTTCCTGGCCGGGCATCGGCAAATGGCTGATCGAAGCCATCGGTGCCCGTGACTACCCCGTGGTCCAGAACGGCATCCTGTTGATCGCCTGCCTGGTGATTCTGGTCAACTTCGTCGTGGACATCCTCTACGGCCTGGCCAACCCACGCATCCGTCATCAGCGCTGAGGCCCTTGCCATGACTAGCCCGATTACAAAATCCGTGTCACCGGCCAGCCCGGTGGACCAGAGCCTGCTCTACCCCTCCCCGTACAAAGAATTCTGGCAAGCCTTCGCGCGCAACAAGGGCGCGGTGATGGGCCTGGCCTTCATGTGCCTGGTGGTGTTCTGCGCGCTGTTCGCGCCTTGGGTCGCCCCGCATGACCCGAGCGAGCAGTACCGCGACTTCCTGCTGACCCCGCCGGTGTGGCTGGAAGGCGGCACCTGGCAGTTCATCCTGGGCACCGACGAACTGGGCCGTGATCTGCTTTCGCGGCTGATTCAAGGTGCACGGCTGTCGCTGCTGATCGGCCTGTCGTCAGTGGTGATGTCACTGATCCCGGGCATTCTCCTTGGCCTGCTGGCCGGCTTTTTCCCGCAGTTGCTCGGCCCGTCGATCATGCGCCTGATGGACGTGATGCTGGCGCTGCCGTCACTGCTGCTGGCCGTGGCCATCGTCGCCATCCTCGGCCCTGGCCTGATCAACACCGTGATCGCCATCGCCATCGTTTCCCTGCCGTCCTACGTGCGCCTGACCCGCGCCGCGGTGATGGGCGAACTGAACCGCGACTACGTCACCGCTGCCCGCCTGGCCGGCGCCGGCTTGCCCCGACTGATGTTCGTCACCGTGCTGCCCAACTGCATGGCACCGCTGATCGTGCAGGCGACCCTGAGTTTTTCCTCGGCGATCCTCGACGCCGCTGCGCTGGGTTTCCTCGGCCTCGGCGTGCAGCCGCCTACCCCCGAGTGGGGCACCATGCTGGCTTCGGCCCGGGATTACATCGAGCGCGCCTGGTGGGTGGTAAGCCTGCCCGGCCTGACCATCCTGCTCAGTGTGCTGGCAATCAACCTGATGGGCGACGGCCTGCGCGATGCGCTGGACCCGAAACTCAAGAACGCCGCCTGAGGAGAACGCCATGTCACTGTTGCAGATCAACAACCTGAATGTGCGCTTCGGCGACGCCAACGCGGTACCGGTGGTCGATGGCCTGGACCTGGCGGTGGATGCCGGCGAAATCCTGGCCATCGTCGGCGAGTCTGGCTCGGGCAAGTCGGTCACCATGATGGCCCTGATGGGCCTGATCGATGCGCCCGGGCGCATCACCGCCGACGCCCTCACCTTCGACGGCACCGACATGCTCAAGCTCAGCGGCCGTCAGCGGCGCAAGGTGGTGGGCAAGGACATCGCCATGGTCTTCCAGGACCCGATGACCGCGCTCAACCCCAGCTACACCGTGGGCTTCCAGATAGAGGAAGTGCTGCGCCAGCACTTGGGCCTGAAAGGTAAGGCTGCACGCCAGCGTGCTCTGGAGCTCTTGAAGAAGGTCGAGATTCCGGCCGCCGAAAGCCGCCTGGACGCTTACCCGCACCAGCTGTCAGGCGGCATGAGCCAACGTGTGGCGATCGCCATGGCCATTGCCGGCGAGCCCAAGCTGCTGATCGCCGACGAACCGACCACGGCCCTCGACGTGACCATCCAGGCACAGATCATGGAACTGCTGGTCAACCTGCAGAAGGAGCGCAACATGGCGCTCATCCTGATCACCCACGACCTCGCCGTGGTCGCCGAAACCGCCAGGCGGGTGTGCGTGATGTACGCCGGCCAAGCCGTGGAAGTGGGCCAGGTGCCAGAACTGTTCGATGTGCCCGCCCACCCTTACAGCGAAGCCCTGCTCGCCGCGATCCCCGAGCACAGCATTGGCGCCGAGCGCCTGGCCACACTGCCTGGCATCGTCCCCGGCCGCTACGACCGCCCGGTCGGCTGCCTGCTGTCACCACGCTGCCCCTATGTACAGGACAATTGCCGGCGCCAGCGCCCGCCCCTCGACCCACAGGCCCACAGCCTGGTGCGTTGCTTCTACCCGCTGAACCAGGAGGTGGCGTGATGGCCGTCGTTCTATCTGCCCGGGAGCTGACCCGGCACTACGAAGTCTCCCGCGGGCTGTTCAAGGGCCATGCGCTGGTGCGCGCGCTCAATGGCGTGTCGTTCGAACTGGAGGCCGGCAAGACCCTGGCCGTGGTCGGCGAGTCGGGCTGCGGCAAGTCGACCCTGGCCCGCGCCCTGACCCTGATCGAAGAGCCGTCGTCCGGCTCGCTGCAAATTGCCGGCACTGAGGTGAAGGGCGCCAGCAAGGCAGAGCGCAAACAACTGCGCCGCGATGTGCAGATGGTGTTCCAGAGCCCCTACGCCTCGCTCAACCCACGGCAGAAGATCGGTGACCAACTGGCCGAACCGCTGCTGATCAACACCTCGCTGAGCAAGGCCGAGCGCCGCGACAAAGTGCAGAAGATGATGGAGCAGGTCGGCCTGCGCCCCGAGCACTACCAGCGCTACCCTCACATGTTCTCTGGCGGCCAGCGCCAGCGTATCGCCCTGGCCCGGGCGATGATGCTGCAACCCAAGGTGCTGGTGGCCGACGAACCGACCTCCGCGCTGGACGTGTCGATTCAGGCGCAGGTGCTGAACTTGTTCATGGATCTGCAGAAGGAGTTCAACACTGCCTACGTGTTCATCTCGCACAACCTGGCGGTGGTGCGGCATGTGGCGGATCAGGTACTGGTGATGTACCTGGGGCGGCCGGCAGAAATGGGGCCGAAGGAGGACATCTACAACAAGCCGCTGCATCCCTATACCCAGGCGCTGCTGTCGGCGACACCGGCGATTCATCCAGACCCGTTGAAGCCGAAGATTCGCATCGTCGGGGAGCTGCCCAACCCGCTGAACCCGCCGGATGGGTGTGCGTTCCACAAACGCTGCCCGTATGCGACCGAGCGGTGTGCCAAGGAGGTGCCGGCGCTGAGGCAGGTGAGTACGCGGCAGGTGGCTTGTCACTATGCCGAGCAATTTCTCTAATCTTGTGAGGTGATACGCGAAGGGGACGAGAAAGCCGATGAGGCTGCCGGGGTAGTGTGAACTGCTCCAGGCTTCGGTCCCCTTCATCGAAACGCTGATAAGGAATGATGCATTACTGAGCTGAGTGCAACTCCTCCAACAACTACGACTTTTCTGACAGGCGCCTCTGAAACTCAAAAAAATACAGACTTCGTGCGCAAAGCCCCTCCCCTCTCTACAACCCAGAAAACTCCCGGGACGTGGCTCTATGACACCACGCTAAACCGCGCATAACCCTTACCATACTTGGCTTTCGCATCGTTGACAGAGCGGCGCACGGGTCTATTTACTTGACACCTTTCACGGAAGATTACACGGCAATTGGATTGAAACGCTCACCGTGCATTTCAGGGAGATGCCCATGATTATGGATCGACTCGACCGGGTCGCACGTTGTCCCGTATCT
>NZ_BCBP01000085.1:0-23958 GCF_001753955.1 Pseudomonas sp. NBRC 111139 | reverse complement strand
CCACAAGGCAGCGTTCCCTCTTCAAGCGAGTCTTCGATGAAAAGCCAACCCGATGCCGCCAGCCGTGTGGCGGCCGAGGTCGTGACACAGTTACCCGTGCCCTCGCGGCTCGGCATGCTGCGTTTCGAAAGGCTCAACGAAGCCACCTGGGCCATGCTCTACCTTGACCCAGCCTGTGAGCGCCAGTTCGGCCTGAAAACCGGCGAGTTGTGTGCCCTGATTGACGCGCCTTACGCCAGCCTGATGGAACCCGAAGCACGCTACCGGCTGCACGACGAAATCCAGTTGCAACTGGCCCAGCGCGGCTACTATCGCGTGCGCTACACCCTGCACACGCCGAGCACCTCGCTGCGCCTGCTGGAAGCGGGTGAAGCCTACAAGCAACACAACCGCCAGCTGTTGCGCGGCTACCTGAGCGTGCTCGACGACCAGCAGGAAGAGACCGGCGAACCCGGCGCCAGCGACCTGGAGTCACGCAACAACCGCCTGCAACTGGCCCTGCAGCTGAACCAGCGCACGCAGCAAGAACAACTGGAGCACCTGGAGCGGGTGCGCGGCCAGCAGGACCTTATCCTGCGCCTCGCCCGCCATCGCTACAGCGCGGGCAACTCGCTGCTCGAAGCGGCCCAGCTGATCACCCAAAGCGCCTGCGAAATCTACAAGGTCGACAGCGCCAGCATCTGGCACCTGGAAGACCAACGCCTGGAACCGATCATCGCCTGGTACCGCGACGCACAGGAGCACCGCCAGCCCGAAGCCATCGATGCCAGCCGCTTCCCCGACTACCTGGATGCACTGCACGCAAGCCGCGCCATCGACGCTCACAACGCCGGCCACGACCCGCGCACCCGCGCCCTGGCGCAAAGCATGCGCCCGGAAAACAAGGCCATGCTCGACGCCAGCATCCGTGTCGATGGCCAGGTGATTGGCGTGCTGTGCCTGGAGCAAACCGGCCAGCCACGGGCCTGGCAGTCGGACGAAATTGCCTTTGCCGGCGAGCTGGCCGACCAGTTCGCCCAAGTGATCACAAACCACAAACGACGGGCTGCGGCCAGCGCCCTGCACCTGTTCCAGCGTGCGGTCGAGCAGAGCGCCAGCGCCTTTCTGCTGGTGAACCGCGACGGCCGGGTGGAGTACGTCAACCCCAGCTTCACCGCCATCACCCAGTACAGTACCGACGAAGTGCAGGGCCGCCAGCTGGGCGAGCTACCGGCACTGGAGAACCTCAGCGAACTGCTGTTCGACTCGCCGTCGAGCCTGGCAATGGGCAACAGTTGGCAGGGCGAGTTCAAGAGCCGGCGCAAAAACCTGGAGCCGTACTGGGGCCAGTTGTCGATTTCCAAGGTGTACGGTGACAACCGTGAGCTGACCCACTACATCGGCATCTACGAAGACGTCACCCAGACCAAGCTGGCCCAGCAACGCATCGAACGCCTGGCTTACACCGACAACCTCACCAACCTGGGCAACCGCCCGGCGTTCATCCGCAGCCTGGACGAGCGCTTCGCCCGCGATGACGAAAGCTCGATGTGCCTGCTGCTGGTGGACATCGACAACTTCAAGCGCATCAACGACAGCCTAGGCCACCAGACCGGCGACAAGCTGTTGATCAGCCTGGCCAGGCGTTTGCGCAACAGCCTGCACAGCGGTGGCATCCTGGCGCGCTTTGCCAGTAACGAGTTCGCCGTGCTGCTCGACCACACCAGCCTTGAAGATGGCCAAGGCGTCGCCCAGCAGTTGCTGTGCACCCTCGACAAGCCGATGTTCGTCGACAACCAGCTGATCAACGTCACCGCCTCGGTAGGCCTGGCCTGTGCACCGTTGCACGGCGTCGACCCGGCCAGCCTGATGAAGAATGCCGGCCTTGCATTGCACAAGGCCAAGGCCAACGGTAAACACCAGGTACAGGTGTTTACCGAAGTGCTCAACGCCGAAGCCAGCTACAAGCTGTTCGTCGAGAACAACCTGCGCCGTGCCCTGACCCAGAATGAGCTGGACGTGTTCTACCAGCCCAAGCTGTGCCTGCGCAGCGGTCGCCTGCTGGGCCTGGAAGCGCTGCTGCGCTGGAACCACCCCGAACGCGGCATGATCCGCCCGGACCAGTTCATCAGCGTGGCCGAGGAAACCGGCCTGATCATCCCTATCGGCAAATGGGTAGTGCGCCAGGCGTGCTGCATGAGCCAGCAACTGCGCAAGGCCGGCCTGGGCAACCTGCATGTAGCCATCAACCTGTCGCCCAAACAGTTCTCCGACCCGGACCTGGTGGCGTCGATCAGCACCATCCTCAAGGAAGAAGCCCTGCCCCCGCACCTGCTGGAGCTGGAGTTGACCGAAGGCCTGCTGCTGGAAGCCAGCGAAGACACCCACCGCCAGCTGGACGAGCTGAAGGCCCTGGGCCTGACCTTGGCCATGGACGACTTTGGCACCGGTTATTCGTCGCTGAGCTACCTGAAGAAGTTTCCGATCGACATCCTCAAGATCGATCGCAGCTTCATCAACGAAATCCCCGACAACCAGGACGACATGGAAATCACCTCGGCGGTGGTGGCCATGGCCCACAACCTGAAGCTGAAGGTGGTGGCCGAAGGGATCGAGACGCCGGAGCAGCTGGCATTCCTACGCCGTCACCGCTGCGATGTGGGCCAGGGCTACCTGTTCGACCGGCCGATTCCCGGGCGCGAGCTGGCCGAACGGCTGAAGCGCTATCCGCGTGGCCCGGTGGCCTGACAGCTGCGTAATCCTCGGGCACTATAGAAGCCATTCGGGCCCTTTCGCGGGTTTACCCGCGAAGGCCCCAGCCCCCATCTCAATGACATACAGAGGAACGGCCATGGTCCTGCGTTCGGAAATCCTGGTGAACAAAAACGTCATGCCAACTGCGGAACAGGCCCTGCCTGGCCGCGACACGCCAATGAGCCTGCCCGAGTTCCACTACGTCTTCAAAGACACCCCGCTGCTCGGCCCGTTCTTCGAAGGCGCCATCGACTTCGCCATCTTCGGCCTGGGTTGCTTCTGGGGCGCGGAGCGCCGCTTCTGGCAGCGTGAAGGTGTGGTCAGCACCGTGGTCGGCTACGCCGGCGGCTTCACCCCGCACCCTACCTACGAAGAAGTCTGCTCGGGCCTGACCGGCCACACCGAAGTGGTGCTGGTGGTGTTCGACAAGGACAAGGTCAGCTACCGCGAACTGCTGGCAATGTTCTGGGAGCTGCACAACCCGACCCAAGGCATGCGCCAGGGCAACGACATCGGCACCCAGTACCGCTCGGCCATCTACTGCACCAGCCCGGAACAGCTGGAACAGGCCAAGGCCAGCCGCGACGCCTTCCAGGCCGAGCTGAGCAAGGCCGGCTTCGGCGAAATCACCACCGAAATCGACCAGGCACCGACCGTCTATTTCGCCGAGGCCTACCACCAGCAGTACCTGGCCAAGAACCCGGACGGCTACTGCGGCATCGGCGGCACCGGCGTGTGCCTGCCACCCAGCCTGCAAGGTAACTGAAGCATGAGCACGATGACCCTGTTCCACTCGCCGTTGTCGCCTTTCGTGCGCAAGGTCATGGTGGTGTTGCACGAGACCGGCCAGCTTGAGCGTGTGCAGCTGCAGCCGGTGAACATCAGCCCGGTGAGCGGCGACCCGCAGCTCAACCAGGACAACCCGATCGGCAAGATCCCGGCCCTGCGCCTGGAAGACGGCACCGTGCTGCACGACAGCCGGGTAATCTGCGAGTACCTCGACCTGCAGCACGTTGGCCTGCCGCTGCTGCCGCGTGAAGGTTCGGCGCGCTGGCGGCGCATGACCTTGGTATCACAGGCCGATGCGATCATGGATGCGGCGGTGTCGAGCCGGTATGAGAGCTTCCTGCGGCCAGAAGACAAGCGCTGGGATGGCTGGCTGCAGGCGCAGGGTGACAAGATCCGCCGTAGCCTGGCCAACCTGGAGCAGGAGCACTTGCCGGAGCTGATCTCCGGCTTCGACCTGGCGGCGATTGGTGTGGCCTGTGCGCTGGGCTATCTGGATTTGCGTCAGCCCGGGTTTGGCTGGCGCGAGCACCAGCCTGGGTTGGCGGCGTGGTATGCCGAGGTGGTCAAGCGGCCATCGATGGTCGCTACAGCGCCAGTGGCCTGAGGGCCCCTTCGCGGGTAAACCCGCTCCTACAAGGTTTTCCACAGTGTGCGCTATCTGTGGTGGGCTTGTGGGAGCGGGCGTGCCCGCGAAGGCCTCACCTCGGTATCACAGGAAACAACAGCCCGATCCTGAGCGCCAACCAGCGCCCGATCTCTCTATCCTCCCTCATGCCGCCCTCCCCACACGCGCCCAGTCCAGCCGCCGGGTCAGCACCATGAACACCCCAAGCAAGCCGAAACACAACAGCGACCCCATCAGCAGCGCATAGTCTTCGGCACTCAGCAGCCCGAAGAGCAGCGCGTACAACGCCGCCAAACCCGCAGCAAAACCCACCCCTCGCCCCAGGCTGCGCAACACATGGCTCAGGTAGAAGCCGATCAGCAGCACACAGGCTGAAGCCGACAGCCCATACGCCAGACCAAAGCCAATGTGCTCGGACAACGACAGCAGCAGCAGATAGAAGAACGCCAGCGCCACGCCCACCAGGATGTACTGCACGGGGTGCACGCTCAGGTTCTTCATTACCTCGAACAGGAAGAAGCCGGCAAAGGTCAGGGCAATGAACAACAACGCGTATTTGATTGCCCGCTCGCTTTTCAGGTACTGGTCCACCGGGTCTATAAAACTCACGCCAAAGCTGCGCTCGCTGAAATCCGTACACTGCCCGGCGTTAGCGCACTGGCGGATGGCATCCTCAAGGTTGGTGGCAAAGAACGAGGTTTGCCAATGGGCACTGAAGCCTTGAGCATCGATTTCGCGGCGGTTGGGCAAGTAGTTGCCGACGAAGCTCGGGTGCGGCCAGTTGGCGCGCATGCCCACACTGCTGGTACGGCCCACGGGGACCACGTGCAACTGGCCGGTACCTTGCAGCGCCAGGTCAAAGCCATAACTGAACGCTCGCGCCTGTAGCCCGTCCAGCCCCGGCAGGCTGGCATGCACGCCGCCGCGCATCCAGTCGAGCTGGGTGCCGGGCTCGAACGGCACTTTTTGATCGTCCATGCTCAGCTCCAGAGCACTTTCGATACCGCGGATATCACTGATGCCCACCACCAGGAACGGCGTGTCGAAGCGGTAGTCGTCAAAGTCCTTGTCGATGCCCCAATGCGCCGGGAGCTTGAAGCGGCCGCTGATACGGCCTTTGGTGTGAAACAACCGCGCCTGGTAGATGCCGCGGGCGCGCAGTTCGGTGTCCACACCCAGGTCGGCGTCGAAGGTTTCCGGCAGGAAGTACAGGTGGCCGGCGATGGTGCTGGTTTCCTGGGTACGCTCACCGTCCTTTTCGATCCAGCGGCGCTGGTACTTGCGGTACGGCACCACCAGCAGCGGGCCGCTGAGTTGCTGGTCGAAGCTGGTGCTCTGGGCAATATCGCGCAACACGCCGTCGCGCATGGCCTGGCGTTCGTCGATCAGGCCGTTGATCAGCAGTAGCGGGATGAGCAGCAGCAACATCAGCATGGCGATCATGCCGAGTTTGAAACCGAGGGTCTTGTTCATGTGGCCTCCTGTGGCATTGGGCGCAGTGTCTGCGCCTTGCATGGAGGCTTTGTGGAGCGCGTGTGTGATTTACGTGTATTTGGGGCTGCTGTGCAGCCCCGGCTGTCTCAGCTGATGCGCCGCACCGGCAGCCACAACCGCACCCGCACCCCGCCATCGACGTTGTCCACCGCCAAGGCTCCGCCATGCAGCTGCATCACCTCGGCCACGAAGTTCAGCCCCAGCCCGGTACTCTTGCGCCCGCTCCCGGGCCGCGGCAGCGAGTAGAACCGCTCGCTGACCCGCCCGATGGCGTAGGCCGGTATCGCTTGCCCCTGGTTGAACAAGCTCAACGCCACCCGTTCGCCATCGCGCTCCAGGTCGAACAGCAGCGTGCCACCTTCCGGAGTGAAGTCCAGTGCGTTGTCGAGCAGATTGGCCAACGCCTGGCGCATCAGAAACGGATCGCAGAGCAAGCGCAAAGTGGCAGGCACCCGCTGACGTACCTGCAAACGGGCGCCTTCGATACGCGCCGCATGGGCCAGCAGCAACTCATCGACCAATGCCGCCAGCGCCACCTGCTGCTCGTCCTCCAGCGCCTGCATCTGCTCGACCCTGGCCAGGTTGAGCAGCCGCTCGATCATCTGTTGCAACCGCTCGCTCTCGCGCTCGATATTGCCGGCAAAGCGTGCCCGCTGATCAGCGGGCATATCCTCGCCCTGCAACAGCTCGGAAGCACCACGGATGGCCGCCAGCGGGCTTTTCAGCTCGTGAGTCAGGGTGTGCACGTAGCGCTCGACATAGGCCTTGCCTTCCAGCTGGGTGCGCATGCGTTCCACTGCCTGTGCCAGGTTCGCCAGCTCGCCGCCCTTGTAATGCGGAAGCTCCGCACGTTCCCCTTCGCTGACCGCCTGCGCATAACCTGCCAACTTGCGCAGCGAGTGCGCAAGCCACCACGACAGAGCCGCGCCGATCAACAAGCCCAGGCCGATCAGCCCTAGCCCCAGGGTGAGCAGGCGCCGCTCGGAGCGGTCGATGTAGGGTTGCAATGAGCTATTGGGCTTGGCGACGGTGACAACGCCGATGATCTTGCCGTTGTCGATGATCGGCGCGCCAACGTGCATCACCGAGGTGCTTTCGTCGTTGGGGTCGCTGCGGGTGGAGCGGGCGCCATACTGGCCTCGCAGGGTCAGCAGCACGTCATTCCACTGCGAGTAATCCTTGCCCAGGGCCTCGCCACTGGAGTCCAGCAACACGATGCCCTTGGCGTCAGTGACATAGATGCGGTGGCTGACCTGGTTCTTGGCCAGCCCCCAGATCTGTGCGCCCGGGCTGCGCGAGCCGTAGGCCTCGAGCACCTCGGGCAGGCGGCCCTGGTTCAGGGTGCCAGCCTTGACGTCATCCCGCAGGATTTCTGCCAGCAGGTTGGCAGTGTCTACCAAGGTTTCTTCGGAGGATTGGCGCACTACCGGGCGAATCTGTTCGCGTACGGTATTGAGCAAGAAGTAACCGGCCAAGCCGACGAACAGGAAGTACACCAGAAAGATGCGAATGCCCAAGCGCATCAGGCGTGCTCCGGGCTATAGCTGTAACCGAGGCCGCGATGGGTCTGGATCGGCTCGGCGTCACCCGCTACCTGGCGCAGCTTGGCGCGCAGGCTCTTGATATGGCTGTCGATGGTGCGCTCGTAGCCCACGTCGGAGGCCACGCCCAAAGCGTCGAGCAGCTGTTCGCGGCTGAACACCCGCTGCGGTTGTTCGAGCAGGCATTGCAGCAAGCGGAACTCATGCCGGGTCAGCGTGAGCGGCTGGCTGCGGTAGGTGATCTGCATGCGCAAGGTGTCGAGGTGGAACAAGGTGGTTTCGCCGACAACCTCGGCCCTCGGGGCCATGCGTTTGAGGATCGCCCGAACGCGCGCTGCCACTTCACGAGGGCTGAATGGTTTTACCACGTAGTCGTCGGCACCGATTTCCAGGCCCACGACGCGGTCGATTTCACCGTCCCGCGCGCTGAGAAACATCACCGGCACCTCGGTGAACCGGCGCAGCTGGCGACAGGTTTCGAAGCCACTGATGTCGGGCAGGCCGATGTCGAGGATGACCAGGTCGGCCGGGCGCTGACGCTGCTGGTCGAGGGCGGCACTGCCCAGGGTTACCCACTCGGTGCTGTGACCGTCGGCCTGCAGGGCGTAGACCAGGGTGTCGGCGATGGCGGCTTCGTCTTCGACGATGAGGATATGAGGCATGGCGTCCGGCCTTGCGGTTTTGAAGGTTGGCACATTTCAGTGTAGGAGCGGGCTTGCCCGCGAACACCGGCGAAGCCGGTGCCTGACACCCCATTATGTGTGTTCGCGGGCAAGCCCGCTCCTACATTGTATAGCGCACGCTTCAGATCAGCAGCCTGGCTTGCCAGCAGTGAACTTCTTCGCCGGGTTGACCGCCGCCTTGAACTCGCGCAGCGCCTTGGAACCCACCAGCAGCGGGTAGTTGAAGTTGCTGCGGTCCACCAGATTCACCTCGACGGTGCGCTTCACATCCCCCAGGCACAACTCCAGGTCGACCACCGGGCGCTTGGAGATCTCTGGCGCATCCCCTTCGTCCTCTTCATCGGCACGGCCCTTGATCTTGCTGATGCGCGAGACCTTGTGCTCGTACACCTTGCCGTCCGATTCCTTGGTCGCCAGGCGGAAGCGCACCCACTCGTCCCCATCGCGGGTGAACAGCTCGATATCCTTGGCCGACAGCGACGCGGTGAAGGCGCCAGTGTCCATCTTGGCTTTCAGGGTTTCGCCCAGTTCAGGCAGGGCAATATTCTCGTAACGGCCGTAGATAGTGGGTTCGGCGGCCATCACCGGCAGCGCCAACAGCGACAACATGGCTAAAAGAGATTTCACAAGCAGGCTTCCTTGAGAGGGTCAATGCTTAGACTGCACTGGGCAGATAGGTTCGCTGTCACGAGCCTAACCAACATAATGTGAAACATTTGTCCCCGCCGTCGGGCATTGGACATTTGGCGTAGGCCACCGCCCTGCTTATCATTGCCAACCGTTTATCTCCCACAACAAGAGTCTCTTTATGCGTCACCTGCTGACCGGCATTCTCACTACCACCCTGCTGCTGCTCAACACCGTGGTGTTGATCTGCCCGCTGCTGGTCTTCGCCCTGCTCAAGCTGGTGCTGCCAGGCCGTGGGCGTGACTATGCCTCGTGGGCAGTGATGTGGGTGGCCGAAACCTGGTCGGAAATCGACAAAGCCATCTTCGCCCTGTGCATCCCTACTCAGTGGGACATCCGCGGTGTGGAAAACCTGCGCAAGGACACCTCGTACCTGGCCGTGAGCAACCACCAGACCTGGGTCGACATCCCGGCGCTGATCGAAAGCCTCAACCGCCGGACACCGTTCTTCAAGTTCTTCCTGAAAAAGGAGCTGATCTGGGTGCCGTTGCTTGGCCTGGCCTGGTGGGGGCTGGATTACCCGTTCATGAAGCGCTACAGCAAGGCGTTTCTGGAAAAGCACCCGGAGCTCAAGGGCAAGGACCTGGAAATCACCAAGGCGGCCTGCGAGCTGTTCAAGCGCCAGCCAGTGACCGTGGTCAACTACCTGGAAGGCACCCGGTTTACCGAAGCCAAGCGCCAGGAGCAGCAGTCGCCGTATCGCTACCTGCTCAAGCCCAAGGCGGGCGGTGTGGCGTTTGTGCTCGCCGCATTGGGCGAGCAGCTGGATGCCCTGCTGGACGTGACCATCGTGTACCCCGGCAACAAGGCGCCGGGGTTTTGGGACTTGCTCAATGGCAGCATCAGCCGGGTGATTATCGACATTCAGGTGCGTGAGCTGGACCCGGCGTTGTGGGCGGGGGATTACGAGAATGATCCCGAGTTTCGGCAAACGGTGCAGGCCTGGGTCAACCAGTTGTGGGTGGCCAAGGACCAGCGGATCGAGCAGCTACGGCAGGAAATGAGCTGATGTTTTTTAAGTGTCTGCCCGGGCCTCTTCGCGGGTACCCTGCGAAGAGGCCCGGGCAGACTGCGCAAGAATCCTCACCCGACCTTCAGACCGAGGGCTGAGCCAATGGCGCCGGTGTGGCCCACAAACTCCCCAGATTCTGCAACAACGCCCCGGCAATCCCCTGTTGCCCCAGGTACTGCAGCAGCAACGGCGCAAACTGCCCGATCATCCCGGTGTCCATGCCCAGCGCCTTGAACGCACTGTCCAGGTCGCTGCGGTTTTCCACGTTGTTGCCCAGCGCATTGCTCAAGGCCGACTGGCTTTCGCTGTTCTTGCCCAGCAAATCACTCAACCCACTTAACCCGCCCAGCGCATTTGCACCGGCCAGCAGGTCCAGCCCTGGCACCGCCTTGGTCAGTTGCCCATAGTCATCGCTGCTAAGGTTATTGCGCGCCAGCCCCAGCATGGCCCCTGCCCCGCCTACCGCCTGTTCGGGGGTGATGTTCAACTGGTTGCCCAGGGTATTGAGCAGATTGGCCTGCGCTTCGGGTGCCTGTACCTGGCCTTGCTGTTGCTGGTTCTGCATGGCGGACACGGCGTTGGCAGCGTCGCTGAGGTTGAAGGCGAACACCGGGCTTGCAGCCAGGGTCATCAGGGTTGCCAGGGTGAATGCTTTCATCGGGAGGGACCTCGTTGGCCGGGATGGCCGGGAAACGAGGGGTTTGACTCGTGGTTTGGGGTTTTGTTCCGACCGCTTACTACCTAGCAAAAATGCTAGTTGTACCATCCGGCAGCGGAGTGCAACGTAAACACTCAGTGCAAAGTCTGAGGCGGGATCAAATCATGGCTGAAAACGTAGACAGGAATAGTAAAAAAAATCGATCAACCACAATGCCGCCGGGAAAGGCGGCTAATCGAACCTCCATGTATTTTTACCAAACCGGTCAATTATCTAATGAGGTTTCCGCCCAAGGCAACTACAAGGCCCTGCGGGCTCTGGGATTACCAATTGCCCAAATGGAGCAGACACAACCGACTAAAATAGTACAGACCGACCGCTCTAATTCAATTATAGGTTTATCTCGAGACACCATAGCTTATTCGCCTTACGGCTATTCTGATGAACATGTCATGAAGTCGTTGCTCGCCTTCAACGGGCATCGGTGTGACCCGGTATCTATGCTGTACCCTCTGGGAAATGGATATAGGTTGTTTAGCCCCTCCCTGATGCGCTTCTGCAGTCAGGACACAATGAGCCCGTTCGGCAGGGGCGGATTAAATACTTATGCTTATTGCATGGCCGACCCTGTTAACAACACTGACCCTAGTGGGCATTTCTTAGTATCAATTTTTAAACGCAGTCCGATTTCAGCTTTCAAACACTACGCCAAAAAACTTGAGCTACTGAACAACAAAATAATCAAAGTCGAAAAAAGAATTTACCATTATGACGAGAAGCTCAGCCAGCTAAATGTCGATTTGAGACATTGGAAGATTGAAAGAAGGAGCAATAACCACCCTGATGAATACGGGAACCAGCCATCACATTACGTAGAATCCCTAAAAGCCAAGATAACGAACAACGAATTGAAGCGTAGCGCTGAGATAACCAAGTGGGATGATCTGACTGCTAAGCGCCAAACCAACATGGATAAGTTCATGCAGGCTCAAAATGCAGTCTCAGCCTCAGTCCCCGCCACAGACAACAGCCTACCCGGATACCAAGCAGATTCCTCGCCGCCAACTGATGAACTGGCGAGAGTTCGGCGAACCAATCAGACTCCAACCCCCCGCGATTTCATGTTCCTTGGAAGCGGTTTCTGAAATGTAATCCCAAGCCTCTTAAGCCACTGCGATCATCAGGGCTGCCTACTAGTCTCGGCCGGTTGCATCGAAGTCAGCGACCGGCCTTGACAGGTCGACCAGAGAATCTCGTGGCTTTAGCCTTCGATGGCCGTTCTACCGTAAGACGAGATGAAAAAACCCCTCGAAAGAGGGGTTTCATCTGACTCCAAGCGGTTATGCCGCGCCCCACATCTTGTGCGGGTCAATCACAAACTTCTTAGGCACACCCGCATCAAACTCGCCATACCCTTCCGGCGCCTGATCCAGGTTGATCACCTGCACACCCACCACTTCAGCAATGTTGATGCGGTCCCACATGATCGCCTGCATCAGCTGGCGGTTGTACTTCATGGTCGGGGTCTGGCCGGTGTGGAAGCTGTGCGATTTCGCCCAGCCCAGGCCGAAGCGGATGCTCAGCGCGCCGATCTTGGCAGCGGCATCCACTGCGCCTGGGTCTTCGGTTACATACAGGCCCGGGATACCGATGTTGCCGGCCACGCGGGTCACTTGCATCAGCGAGTTCAACACGGTGGCCGGGGCCTCGTGTTTGGCACCTTCGTGGCCATGGCCACGGGCCTCGAAGCCGACGGCGTCGACGGCGCAGTCCACTTCCGGCTCGCCGAGGATGTCGACGATCTGCTCGTGCAGCGGGGTGTCCTTGGACAGGTCGACCACTTCGAAGCCCTGCGACTTGGCATGGGCCAGGCGAGCCGGGTTCAGGTCACCGACGATCACGCAGGCGGCGCCCAGCAGGCGCGCCGAGGCAGCGGCGGCCAGGCCGACCGGGCCGGCACCGGCAACGTAGACAGTGCTGCCTGGGCCGACGCCAGCGGTTACGGCACCGTGGTAGCCGGTGGGCAGGATGTCGGACAGGCAGGTCAGGTCACGGATCTTTTCCATGGCCTTATCGCGCTCAGGCAGCTTCAGCAGGTTGAAGTCGGCGTACGGCACCAGCACGTATTCGGCCTGGCCACCGGTCCAGTCGCCCATGTCGACGTAGCCGTAGGCACCGCCGGCGCGGGCCGGGTTGACGGTGAGGCAGACACCGGTGTGCATCTCTTTGCAGGAGCGGCAGCGGCCGCAGGCGACGTTGAACGGGACCGATACCAGGTCGCCGATCTGCATGCGCTCGACATCGCGGCCCTTCTCGACGATTTCACCGGTGATTTCGTGACCCAGGACCAGGCCGACCTGGGCAGTGGTGCGGCCACGGACCATGTGCTGGTCAGAGCCGCAGATGTTGGTGGAGACCACCTTCAGGATGACGCCGTGTTCGATTTTCTTGCCGCGCGGGTCCTGCATTTTCGGGTAGTCGATCTTCTGTACTTCGACCTTGCCAGCGCCGAGATACACCACTCCACGATTGCCAGACATGCTCTTACCTCGCTTGATTTTTATTTATGCAGCGGTGGTTGAACGCGCCGCCATCCGTGGGCGGCATGTGTTTCTGGAATGAGGGAATTGTGGGCCGGATGGGGAGATCTGCACTGACTGGGAGCGACAGAGAGATGCCTTTTAGCGGCAGGAGTGTCGTTGGGGAATGTGGGCAAACAGAGCGGCGGCTTGTGCGGGCCTCTTCGCGGCTAACGCCGCGCCTACAGGGACCGCACCCATCCAAGGGCCAGTACCTGTAGGCGCGGCTTTAGCCGCGAAGAGGCCGGTACCGGTTATTACAGAACGACAGTCCGGTTGGCGTTCAGGAACACCCGCCGCTCGATGTGATACCCCACCGCCCGCGCCAGTGTCAGGCATTCGATATCCCGCCCTTTGGCAATCAGGTCTTCGGGATAGTGGCTGTGATCCACCACCTCGACACCCTGGGCAATGATCGGCCCTTCATCCAGGTCGTTGTTGATGTAGTGCGCCGTGGCACCGACCATTTTCACGCCCTTGTTGTAGGCCTGGTGATAAGGCTTGGCGCCTTTGAAACCCGGCAACAGCGAGTGGTGAATATTGATCGCCCAACCATCCAGACGGCGGCAAAGCTCGGGCGACAGTACCTGCATATAGCGGGCAAGAATAACCAGCTCAGCACCGGTCTCCTCGATCACCTGCAGCACCTTGCGCTCTTGCCCAGGCTTGTCCTTGGGGTCGAGGGCGAAGTGGTAATAAGGAATCTTGTGCCAATGCGCCAAGGGTTCGAGGTCAGGATGGTTCGACACCACGGCCACCACATCCATACCCAGTTGGCCAATGCGCTGGCGATACAGCAGGTCATTCAGGCAATGGTCAGCCTTGGACACCATGATCACCACCTTGGGGCGGTGGTTGGGTGCGGTCAGCTCGAAAGCCATGCCGAACGCTTCGCTGCGCTCTGCGAGGCCGGCCCGGAAGCCCGCCTCGTCGAAATCGTCCGGCTGACGGAACTCGACGCGAATGAAGAAGCGTCCCGACTGCCGGTCATCGAAGGAGTGGTGCTCCGTCACGTAGCAGCGCTGCTCGAAGAGGTAACGCGTCACCACGTCGACGGTGCCGAGCATGCTCGGGCAGTCGGCGGTGAGAATCCAGGTATCCGGTGCCCGACTCATGTTCTTGCTCCTTAGGCTTCGATGCTCAGGCCGTATTCGGCAGAAGCGTCCTGCAGCCACAGCCACCAGTAATCGGCGAAGCTGCGGCGAATTACCAGCTCCCAGGTGTCTTCTGCAGTGCGGCGGATCACCAGTTGCGACTTGGCGAACACGGTGCCCACGGCCTTGCCCACCGGGAAGTTGTTCGGGTGAACATCATAGCTGGTGGACTTCATCAGCACGTCGCGCACGTTCGGGCCGCGCAGTTCCAGCAGGCTTTGCCCGCCACTGACATTGACGACCTGAATGTGCTGGCCTTCAAGGGCCGCGCGCAGCTTTTGCTCCGCTGCCAGCTCCTGGCCGCCGGGTACGATCAGCAGCCACTCATCTGGGCCGACCCATTGCAGCGACATGTCCTTGTTGGCGACCACGGTCAGCGCCACGGGCAGCTCCAGGCCAAGGGCCTTGTGCACGCCAGCGGCGAATTCCGGGTTGTGGCCATCACCACGCAGGGTGAGGTGACCGAGGAACTTGCGTTCACGCAGGGTCACCCCTGCGTTCTTGCGGCCTTTGCCTACCAGGCTGGCCAGGTCGGCATGGTGCAGTGGCGACTGGGCTTTGGCCTCGGCGCCGGGGTTTTGCTGGAAGACGTTGATAGCGCTCATTTCTTACCTGCCTTGAATTCTTGTTCGTCAGGGCAGCGCAGCCGTGCAATCAGGCTGCGCCGCCATCCGGGGCCTTAGACGTTCTGCCGCTCACCCTTCGGATCGAAGAACACCGAAGACACGATTTCCGCCTCGATCACGCTGCCATCCGCCTGCGGCGAGTAGACACGCTCGCCCATGCGCTTGAGGCCGCCTTTGACCACACCCATGGCGAACGAGTAGCCCAGGGAGTTGGACGCGTAGCTGGAGGTGACGTGGCCGACCATGTCCATCGGGATCGGCTGTTTCGGGTCGAACACCAGTTGGGCGCCTTCCGGCAGCCACTTGGTCGGGTCGACCGGTTTCAGGCCCACCAGCTGCTTGCGGTTCTCACGTACGCAGTCTTCGCGGTTCATGCCACGCAGGCCGATCCACGAGAACGGCTTGTTGCGGCCAACGCACCAGCTCATGTTCAGGTCGTCCGGGTTCATCGAACCATCGGTGTCCTGGCCAACGATGATGAAGCCCTTCTCTGCACGCAGTACGTGCATGGTCTCGGTGCCGTACGGGGTCAGGTTGTACTTCTTGCCGGCCTCGATGATCTGTTCCAGCACGCCCATGGCGTAGTTGGCCTGCACGTTCACTTCGTACGACAGCTCGCCGGTGAACGAGATACGGAACACGCGGGCCGGCACGCCACCGACGTTGCCTTCCTTCCAGGTCATGAACGGGAAGGCTTCCTTGTCCATGTCGATGTCGGTCAGCTCGCTCAGCAGCTTGCGGCTGTTAGGGCCGGACAGGGTCATGGTGGCCCAGTGGTCAGTGACCGAAGTGAAGTACACCTTCAGCTCTGGCCATTCGGTCTGGTGATACAGCTCCATCCACTGCAACACGCGGGCAGCGCCGCCGGTGGTGGTGGTCATGATGAAGTGGTTGTCGCCGACGCAGGCGGTTACGCCGTCGTCGAAGACCATGCCGTCTTCCTTGCACATCAGGCCGTAGCGGGCCTTGCCCACGTCGAGCTTGGTCCAGGCGTTGGTGTAGATGCGGTTGAGGAATTCGCGCGCGTCCGGGCCCTGGATGTCGATCTTGCCCAGGGTCGAGGCGTCCAGCAGGCCCACGCTGTCGCGCACGGCCTTGCATTCACGCGTGACGGCAGCATGGATGTCTTCGCCGGCTTTCGGGAAGTACCACGGGCGCTTCCACTGGCCGACGTCTTCGAACTCGGCGCCGTTCTTCACGTGCCAGGCATGCAGGGCAGTGAAGCGCACAGGCTCGAACAGGTGACCACAGTGACGGCCCGCTACCGCGCCGAACGTCACCGGCGTGTAGTTGGGGCGGAACATGGTGGTACCCATTTCCGGGATGGTGATGCCGATCGAACGGGCGGCGATGGCCAGGCCGTTGATGTTGCCCAGTTTGCCCTGGTCGGTACCGAAGCCCAGCGCGGTGTAGCGCTTGACGTGCTCGACCGACTCGAAGCCTTCACGGGTGGCCAACTCGATACCGGCTGCGGTCACGTCGTTCTGCTGGTCGACGAACTGCTTCGGCCCCTTGGTGCCTTTGTCGTGCGGTACCAGGAACAGTGCCACGGTGGCCTCTTCCTTGCGCGCCACGGTTTTTGGCAGGGTGCCGACAGTGGCCTTGAAACCGGCCTCGGTGGCTGCGCGGACGCCGCCTTCGAAGCCATCGGCAATCACATCGCCCAAGGCATACACGCCGTTGATACCACCGACGCACTCACGCTTCTGCGGCGCATCGCCCGGCACGAAGCCAAGGATATCGTCACGCCATACCGGGCGACCGCCCAGGTGCGAAGCCAGGTGCACGATCGGGCTGTAACCGCCCGAGGACGCGATCAGGTCGCACTCAAGGACTTCGCCTGGGCTGGTGACTTTGTGTGCCTGCACATCAATCGCCGCCACACGGGCGCCGGTGACGTGCTTGCTGCCTTTGGCCTCGACCACGGCGCTGGAGGTGAGGATGCGAATGCCTTTGGCACGCGCTTCTTCAACCAGCGAGCCACGTGGGTTGTGGCGGGCGTCGGCGATGGCGACCACTTGCAGGCCTGCGTCGTGCCAGTCCAGCGCGGCGCGATAAGCGTGGTCGTTGTTGGTCGACAGTACCAACTTGCGACCCGGCGCCACGCCATAGCGGCGAACATAGGTGGAAACAGCACCGGCCAGCATGTTGCCCGGCACGTCGTTGTTGCCGTACACCAGCGGGCGCTCGTGGGCGCCGGCAGCCAGTACCACGCGCTTGGCGCGAACGCGGTGCACGCGGTGGCGAACCTGGCCGATCGGGGCGCGGTCGCCGAGGTGGTCGGTGAGGCGCTCGTGAATGGTCAGGAAGTTATGGTCGTGGTAGCCGTTGACCGTGGCACGTGGCAGCAGGGTCACTTCCGGCAGGCCTTCCAGCTCTTTGACCACGGCGTTGACCCACTCGGCAGCAGGCTTGCCGTCGAGGGTTTCGCGGGTGTCGAGCAGGCTGCCGCCGAACTCTTCCTGCTCGTCAGCCAGGATCACGCGGGCACCGCTGCGCGCAGCGGCCAGTGCAGCAGCCAGGCCAGCAGGGCCGGCGCCGACGATCAGCACGTCGCAGTGCCGGTTCATGTAGTCGTAGCTGTCTGGATCGTTCTGCAGCGGTGCACGGCCCAGGCCGGCGGCTTTACGGATGTACTTCTCGTAAGTCATCCAGAACGATTTGGGGTACATGAAGGTTTTGTAGTAGAAGCCCGGCGGCATCATGCTGCCGCCTACCTTGCCGAGGATGCCCATGACGTCGTTGTTGACGTTCGGCCAGCCGTTGGTGCTGGTGGCGACAAGGCCCGCGTACAGTGCCTGCTGGGTGGCGCGCACGTTGGGGATCTGGGTAGCTTCGCTGGAGCCGATCTGCAGGATGGCGTTCGGCTCTTCGGTACCGGCGGCGATGATGCCGCGTGGGCGCGAGTACTTGAAGCTGCGGCCAACGATGTCGACGCCGTTGGCCAGCAACGCGGCGGCCAGGCTGTCACCGGCATAACCCTGGTAGGTCTTGCCGTTGAAGGTGAAGTTCAGGACCTTGCTGCGGTCGATACGGCCGCCGCTGGCGAGGCGATAGGTCTGGCTCATACTTTTTCCCCTTGGCCTTTGACGGTCGACGTGGCGCTGGCGGCTTTGCCATTGGCGGTCACTTGCGGCTTCTCGCCAATCTTGTAGGTTTCCAGAATTTCGTAAGTCACGGTGTCACGGGTGACGTTGAAGTACTGGCGGCAGCCGGCAACGTGGTCCCACAGTTCATGGTGAATACCGCGTGGGTTGTCACGGTAGAACATGTAGGTACCCCACTCCTCGTCGGAGCAGGCGTTAGGGTCCAGCGGGCGGGCGATGTGTGCCTGGCCAGAGGCGTGGAACTCTTCTTCGGAGCGCAGCTCGCCGCAGTGGGGACAGAAAATATGCAACATGACGGTGTCTCCGGTTAGTGGGCGACGGCGGCGGCGCCGTGTTCGTCGATCAGTGCGCCGTTGTAGAAACGGTCCATGGAGAACGGCGCGGCCAGTGGGTGCATTTCGCCCTTGGCCAGGCTCGCGGCGAAGACGTTGCCCGAACCGGGGGTCGCCTTGAAGCCGCCAGTACCCCAACCGCAGTTGAAGAACATGTTCTTGACCGGGGTTTTGGTGATGATCGGGCAGGCGTCCGGCGAGGTGTCTACGATGCCGCCCCACTGGCGGTTCATGCGAACACGCGAAAGGTTGGGGAACATCTCGACGATGGCCTGCAGGGTGTGCTCGATCACCGGGTACGAACCGCGCTGGCCGTAGCCGACCCAGCCGTCGATACCGGCACCGATCACCAGGTCGCCTTTGTCGGACTGGCTGATGTAGCCGTGCACGGCGTTGGACATGATCACGCTGTCGATGATCGGCTTGATCGGCTCGGATACCAGCGCTTGCAGCGGGTGCGATTCCAGCGGCAGGCGGAAGCCGGCCAGCTTGGCCATGTGCCCGGAGTTACCGGCGGTGACCACGCCGACGCGCTTGGCGCCGATGAAGCCTTTGTTGGTTTCAACACCGATGACCGCGCCGTTTTCCTTGCGGAAGCCGATCACTTCGGTTTGCTGGATCAGGTCGACGCCCAGGGCGTCGGCAGCGCGGGCGAAGCCCCAGGCCACGGCATCGTGACGGGCAACGCCGCCACGGCGCTGTACGGTGGCGCCGAGGATCGGGTAGCGGGTGTTCTTCGAGCAGTCCAGGTACGGGATTTCGGCCGCAACCTGGGCGGTGTTCAGCAGCTCGCCATCCACGCCGTTGAGGCGGTTGGCGCTGACCCGACGCTCGGAGTCACGCATGTCCTGCAGGGTGTGGCACAGGTTGTAAACGCCGCGCTGGGAGAACATCACGTTGTAGTTCAGGTCCTGGGACAGGCCCTCCCACAGCTTCATGGCGTGCTCGTACAGGTGCGCCGACTCGTCCCACAGGTAGTTGGAACGCACGATGGTGGTGTTACGGGCGGTGTTGCCGCCGCCCAGGTAGCCCTTCTCGATCACGGCGACGTTGGTGATGCCGTGCTCTTTGGCCAGGTAGTAGGCCGTGGCCAGGCCATGACCGCCACCGCCGACAATGACCACGTCGTAAACCTTTTTAGGGGTTGGCGTGCGCCACATGCGCTGCCAGTTTTCGTGGTGGCTGAGGGAGTGCTTGAAAAGGCCGAAGCCCGAGTAACGTTGCATGGTGTGTGACTCCACTCAGCGGTAGACAGGGAAATCTGCGCACAGGGCCGCGACGTTCTTCGCCACATCGGCTTCGACGTCTGCGTCACCGAGGTTGTCGAGGATGTCGCAAATCCAGCCAGCCAGGGCCACGCACTGGGCGACCTTGAAGCCGCGGGTGGTGACGGCCGGGGTGCCGATACGCAGGCCCGACGTGACGAACGGCGACTGCGGGTCGTTCGGCACGGCGTTCTTGTTGACGGTGATATGCGCACGACCCAGGGCGGCGTCGGCGTCTTTGCCAGTCAGGCCCTGACGGATCAGGCTGACCAGGAACAGGTGGTTGTCGGTGCCACCGGAAACCACATCGTAGCCACGGTCGATGAACACCTGGGCCATGGCCTGGGCGTTTTCGATCACTTGCTGCTGGTAGGCCTTGAATCCAGGCTCCAGCGCTTCCTTGAAGCACACCGCCTTGGCAGCGATCACGTGCATCAGCGGGCCACCCTGGGCACCCGGGAATACAGCGGCGTTCAGCTTTTTCTCGATCTCTTCGTTCGACTTGGCCAGGATCAGGCCGCCACGCGGACCGCGCAGGGTCTTGTGGGTGGTGGTGGTGACCACATCGGCGAACGGGATCGGGTTCGGGTACAGGCCAGCGGCAACCAGGCCGGCAACGTGGGCCATGTCGACGAACAGCAGTGCGCCCACTTTGTCGGCGATGGCGCGGAAGCGTGGGAAGTCGAGGGTCTTGGAGTAGGCCGAGAAACCGGCAACGATCATTTTCGGCTTGTGCTCGACCGCCAGGCGCTCGACTTCGTCATAGTCGATCAGGCCGGTGTTGGTGTCGATGCCGTACTGGACAGCGTTGTACAGCTTGCCCGAGGACGACACTTTGGCGCCGTGGGTCAGGTGGCCACCGTGGGCCAGGCTCATGCCCAGGATGGTGTCACCGGCTTGCAGCAGGGCCAGGTAGACGGCGCCGTTGGCCGACGAGCCGGAGTGTGGCTGGACGTTTGCGTAGTCGGCACCGAACAGCTGCTTGGCGCGCTCGATGGCCAGGGCTTCTACCTTGTCTACGTGCTCGCAGCCACCGTAGTAACGCTTGCCAGGGTAGCCTTCAGCGTACTTGTTGGTCAGGCCGCTGCCTTGGGCCTGCATGACGCGCTTGCTGGTGTAGTTCTCCGAGGCGATCAGCTCGATGTGATCTTCCTGGCGCTGTTCTTCGGCATTCATCGCCGCCAGCAGTGCATCGTCGTAACCCTGGATCTGGTCTTGCTTGCTGAACATTGTGTATCTCCCGGCAGCGATCGTTTTTTGTCGTGGGGCACTGTGGCCCTTTGTGGCGATGTTATGACTGGCGGGGCCGGGTCAGATGCCTGCGCACGCCTTGCAATGGCGCGTTTACGACATTCGCTGTTGTGCTGTTTGTGCTGGCCCTTTCGCGGGTGAACCCGCTCCTACAGGTACGGCGGCGCTCTGAAGGCTTACGACGCCCTGTGGGAGCGGGTTCACCCGCGAAAGGGCCAGCCCGGACAACACAGAAATCAGCCGATGCACGGGTTGTATAGGCAAGTGCTGAATCGATGGTTTAGAGTGCTGATCTGCGTCGTTCACAGGACCGTGCCATGACAGACAAGAGCCAACAATTCGCCAGCGACAACTATTCCGGCATCTGCCCCGAAGCCTGGGCGGCGATGGAAAAAGCCAACCACGGCCACGACCGCGCCTACGGCGACGACCAGTGGACCGAGCGTGCATCGGAGTACTTCCGCAAGCTGTTCGAAACCGACTGCGAAGTGTTCTTCGCTTTCAACGGCACCGCTGCCAACTCCCTGGCCCTGGCGTCGCTGTGCCAGAGCTATCACAGCGTGATCTGCTCCGAGACCGCCCACGTCGAAACCGACGAATGCGGTGCGCCGGAGTTTTTCTCCAACGGCTCCAAGCTGCTGACAGCGGCCAGCGTCAACGGCAAGCTGACGCCACAGTCTATTCGTGAAGTGGCGCTCAAACGCCAGGATATCCACTACCCCAAGCCGCGCGTGGTGACCATTACCCAGGCCACCGAAGTCGGCACGGTGTACCGCCCCGACGAGCTGAAGGCGATCAGCGCCACCTGCAAGGAGCTGGGCCTGAACCTGCACATGGACGGCGCACGCTTTACCAACGCCTGTGCTTTCCTGGGCTGCAGCCCGGCCGAACTGACCTGGAAGGCCGGTGTGGATGTGCTGTGCTTTGGCGGCACCAAGAACGGTATGGCGGTGGGCGAGGCGATTCTGTTCTTCAACCGCCAGCTGGCCGAAGACTTCGATTATCGCTGCAAGCAGGCCGGGCAACTGGCGTCGAAAATGCGCTTCTTGTCGGCGCCATGGGTCGGGCTGCTGGAAGGTGGTGCCTGGTTACGCCATGGCAACCACGCCAATCATTGCGCGCAGCTGCTGGCATCGTTGGTCAGTGACCTGCCGGGGGTAGAGCTGATGTTCCCGGTGGAGGCCAACGGGGTGTTCCTGCAGATGCCGGAGCACGCCATCGAGGCGCTGCGGGGCAAGGGCTGGCGCTTCTATACCTTTATCGGCAGCGGTGGCGCGCGCTTCATGTGCTCGTGGGATACCGAAGAAGCGCGGGTGCGTGAGCTGGCAGCGGATATCCGCGCGATCATTGGTGGCTGAGCGAGAGCCGGGGCCGCCTTGCGGCCCCCGCGATCTAAAGCCTGAACCCACCCATCTGCCGCGCCAGGTCATCAGCCAACCCACGCAACGCCTGGCACTCATCGCGGCACCCTTGCACCTCCGCCGCTGTCTCACGCGCCAAATCGGAAATCCCCTGCACCGTCCGGTTGATTTCCTCGGTCACCGCCGACTGCTCCTCGGTAGCCGTGGCCACCTGGTGGTTCATGTCACTGATGTGCTCTACCTGGTCGGTAATCGCGCTCAGCGATGCCCCGGTGCGCTGGCTCGATTCCACGCCACTGCCGGTCGCCTGCTGCCCTGCCTGCATTGAACTCACCGCCGAACCTGCACCCAGCTTCAGGCGCTGGATCATCTGCTGCACTTCATCGGTGGACAGCTGTGTGCGCCTGGCCAGCGTACGTACTTCATCGGCCACCACAGCGAACCCGCGCCCCATCTCCCCTGCCCGCGCGGCCTCGATGGCAGCGTTCAACGCGAGCAGGTTGGTCTGCTCTGAAATGCTGCGGATTACCGCGAGCACTTCATCGACCGAGGCGACTTCGTCGGCCAGCTGGCTGACCGCATCGGCCGCCTTGCCGATGTCGCCCGACATGCCCTCGATGCCACGAATGGATCGTTGCACCACCTCGCGGGCCTGCAACGCCTCGTCTCGTGCCGACTGCGACGCCTGGGCCGCATCGCCGGCATTGCGGGCGATGTCCTGCACGGTCAGGCCCATCTCGTGTACAGCAGTGGCGACCATCTCGGTCATCTCCTGCTGGCGCCCGGAGCGCTCAGCGGTATTGTCCACCACCTGGGTTACCTGCTCCACGGCCCGCCGCAGCCGCTCGGAGGTACTCAACACCTCGCCGATCAGGCTGCGTTGGCTGTCCAGGAAGCGGTTGAAACCACGGGCCAGGTCACCCAGCTCATCCTGACGCGAATCGTCCAGCCGATGGTTGAGATCACCCGCTCCCCCGCCAATCTGAACCAATGCGGCGGTAACGCGGCGGATCGGCCGCACCAGGCCACGCGCCAGCAGTACCACCAACAGCAGCGACACCAACGCGACGGCGCCACCGATCAGGCTGGTCAGCCAGACGGCCTGATGCATTTGCGCGTAAATTTCCGACTCTGGCACTTCGGCCACAAGGGTCCAGTTGAGGTCGCGCAGCGGCAGGCCCAGCGCCAGGTAGCGCTCACCGTCACGGCTGAAGCGGCTGCTACGCAGGCTCTCGCCTCCGTTCATGACGCCTTTGGCTGCGTCCGCGCCAAGCTGTTCGGCAAGCTGGCGCTTGCCACTGAAGGCAGCATCGGGATGCACCTGGATCAGGCCATCGTTGCGCACCAGGAACACCTTGCCGTGCTCGCCAAAGCTGAAGTCGTGGATCAGCTTCGATAATTCGGTCATGCGCAAGCCCATGCCGGCCACACCCACCAGCTTGCCTTCCTTTTCCACGCGATAGTCGATGAACAGAGCCAGTTCGCCGGTGGCACCATCGATGTCGATGTTGATGAAACGCTCGGCGCCGCTGTCGATGTAACCGTAAAACCACTTGTCCTTGGGGTTGCTGCGGCTGAGGGTGCGGTCCAGGCCGTTCTCGTTGTAGTAGTGGCCGGTTTCAGTCGAGGCGAACAGCGTAGTAAAGGCGTGGTTGCGCTGTTTGGCGGCGGTCAGGTATTCGATGAATTGGGGCGCCTGCGCGGGATCTTCACCGGCAGCAAGCCAGTCGCGCAGCAGGGTGTTACCGGCAATGTCCGCGGCAGCGACCAACGGTTGGCCCAGCATGCGCTCGATGTCGTTGCGGATGGCTTCGATGCTGGCTGGCAGGGCAGTGTCGACCAGGTAGCGGTCGGTGAGGCGGTTGAGCGCCACGGTGAAGATAATGACCACCACCAGGATGCTCGCCAGCAAGGCAGCGCCCATGCTGGTGATCAATTGCAACTGGATGCTCTTACGCCAGATACGCATGCCCCTACTCCCCCGCACATTATTGTTTTGCGGAAAGTGTATACACTTGCGTATCCAGTTAATCCAGTGATCTGAAGCAATCAGATGCACCC
>NZ_BCBP01000084.1:0-24046 GCF_001753955.1 Pseudomonas sp. NBRC 111139 | reverse complement strand
TCATTGACTCGGGAGCCTTTTCTGCATTCCAAAAGGGCGAGCTCGTGAGCTGGGAGAAAGTGTTTTTCGCCTACGAATGCGTGCTGGGGTGGACGGACAACCCCGGGGCGCTGAGCATCGTGGCACCGGATGTCATCGGTGACCAGTCGGCAACCCTCGACTTGTGGGCTGTGCACGCAGAGCGAGTTCGCACATGGATCACGGCCGGCGCTCGTGTGATCATTCCCCTGCAGCGAGGGGAGCTGTCTGCCGGAGAGATGCTGGCGCATGCCAAGCGGATATTTCAGACCGACCAGTTCTGCGCGGGAATCCCATCCAACTTGGCGGCAATGAGTGCTGAGGATTGTGCAACCTTGCACCATCACGACTTCCACCTGCTGGGGCGTGTGGTGATCAACGCCGAGTTGGGCGATAAACTGCGTGCCCTGCTGGCCAACAATCCCGATGCCATCTACACGGCAGATGCGAACTGGCTGCGGTCCCGCATCAAGGAAATCAGCCTCGCGGCTAAGGAAATGCGGCAAGCGCCGGCGGACAATCCGTTTGAGACGTCGCGCACACGTGCCGTACGAGCGATTCTGCGCCTGGATCCGTATCACCAGCAACCCGGCCCCTCGGGCGCCCGCCAATCGGAGCTGACTTATGGCACATAACACTGGCACCGCTCAGTGCTCGCACTGTGGGGCTGAGTATCGACTGGTCACAGAACACAATCGCGATATGCAGCGGCTCTGCAGGGCCTGGCTCAGCCGCCACGAGCGGCCGTGTGCAACCAGGACGCCGGAGCAGCGTCGGGCCTGGGCGCAGAAGTACGTAGGGAAGGATTTCACTGAAAGCAGCTTGACGGTCAACCTGGAACATCCTGGGTTTAAAGAGATCCAGCCGGGTCATGCAGTTTTGGGCGACGCTCCAGTTCCTCTAAACCCATCTGTGGGATTGCACTGACTGCTACTTGGCCATCCTGCCGGGCAGATTCGTTCTCCCTCCTGTTGAAGGTGCGGGTTGATCGCCGCTTTGGCAGAGTGTTGCTGGGCGAACACCCATTCTGTCAGTGGCGATAGCAGCGCATCAGCTATCGCAGCCATTATGCCAGTGAAACCACCTGTCATTTCCATAGGAGCTGTGAAGTGAAGTCCGTCGATGTTGTGAGCAAGGCTTGGACAGATACATACGAAGAGATTGCTGCTAAGGCCCAGCTTGTGCGGGATGTGCTGGAGCAGCGCAACGTGAGGCTGCGGTCCGGCAGCGCACTTTCGCAACTGCTTAGCCAGGCCGACAAGCTGAGCCTAGCGTGGGCAGAGCAAGTGAAGCCAGATGACCGGGTGGTCTGGGAAGCGGCGTTCGTGAACCGTCTGGCTGATGCGGTCACCAACTTGCCTGAAGAGCCAGGAATTCAAGAGGCGCTCAAGCGTATGGCCGGCAGCGTCATGCAGCCGGATGATCGGAACACCTCCCAAGGGAAGGACGCTCTCTGGGAGCTGGTGCTGCTGTCCGACTTGAAGAGCCGAGGGTTAGCAGCCAAAGCTGCAGAACCCGATATCCTGGTTGACTTCGGCATGGGCGACTACCCGATCGCTTGTAAGAAGATCTGGTCTGAGAGCGGAGTTGAGAAGCGTGTTAGCCATGCTGCCAAACAACTGGCGCCGTTCAACAATGGCGGGGTCATCGCTCTCAATCTGGACGATTTGGTCCCCGTCGGGAAAGCTGTGAGCGTTCCCACCAAGGAGCTTGCAAAGGCTGTTCTGACCAAGTTCAACTTGGACTTCATTGAGCGTCATCGAGACGTGCTGCAAGATGCTGTCATGAGCGGCAAGTGCGATGGTTTCTTCATCTCGACGACCGCCTTTGCTGTCCTGGCGGAGGAGGAGACATCGGCCTACCTCGCTACGCAAGGTTCTTTGTGGCACCTCGGAGATTCGTCGCCAGAGTCCTGCGAGCGCTTCCTTGCATTTGGTCACACGCAGGGCATGTAACCAGGAGCCTGCAGAACCACGAAGCGCCGGAAAATCCTGGGAGTGACAGTCAACACAGTGCTGTCGAGTAGCCTCGCTAAGGTCGAAAAGATGCGAGAGGATTGACAGCCGCTTCGAAAAATCAGACATTGCGATTTCTGAGGACGCAAGTCTGTTTCGTTGAGCGCGGTCAGTCCTCTTGGGATTGGTCGCGTTTTCCTACATTTTTGGGGTCTCCTTTTCTGCTCATTGGTCATGACTCTCATGACTGATCAGAATCTCAAGCAACCGGCTTGCCCGCCGACCCTCTCAGCATTTCCGGCATATCATCAAATCCCTTCCTCAACGCATGCTATCCGATCATTCTTCAGCTGTAGCTCTTATACTGATCTGTCCTCAGGCTGTGGTAACATCAGTTATACGTACGTGTTATGTATCAATTTGCTTGTGTCTGGGGGTGTGTATGGCAAGTGACGAAGCTCTAGGGTGTGATTACCAAGGCAGGCATTTCGGTGCGGCCTATCCCGATGCGCAGTGCGTCGACGGTTTTCTCTGGGATGAGGATAGCTGCGATGAGCCTGGAGGTGCTCTTCTCCATGGAGGCGACATTCCCTGCCCAAAATGTAATTCAGCTGCGCATGCCACGTACTACGGTACGGAAGAAGACTCAGCGTCGCCCTCGGCCCAGTCGACTGGCAACGGTCCTTACCAGCTACTCCCCAACAACCCCGAAGATTCGCCGGGCTGTGCACCTGCTCTGTCGTGAGCTTGATCAGCTACACAGGTTCGAACGTTCATACACTCACTGGAAAAAGCATGTCACCACTTCGAAAGATTGCTGTGCTCGGTTGTGTCGCTCTGTCGCTGGCAGGGTGCAATGACAAAAAGATCAATGTCACCATTCCGACTGGCTCGACCCTCTACGTCAAGCTGTATCACCTCGGTGATCCTGCGCTCGGCTCGGTTCTGCCAACCGAGTACCGGGCTGGAGGGTTTGGCAAAGTGGAATATGAAATGTCTCAGGTCCTGGCCGGAAATGAATGCGCCCTGGGCATTCCTCTGAAATGGAACAGCCGCCAGCTCAAGCATGAGACTTCTACCGCCACACTGTCCTGCGACGGAGCTGATCAGCGAGAGCTGAAGGGCTATGTGATCGGTGAAGACGGCAAACAAGGCCTGGCCGGTGTTACGTTGGGCAGCGTGGTCCCGTTTGTGGTCACCGAGACAGCAACGGTCAAATAGCCCCGGGGGAGAGCATCATGCAGCTGTCGAAATTGCGGCCACGGCTGTACCCAAACGGGCGGCTAGCCCTGGAGCTGCTCTACGAAGATGGTGAGCACTGGGGCGTGCTCACAACGAACCTGGTGGAGGCCGAGTTGGCGGTCGATGAGGTGTGTATCCACGCCTGGCAACTGCCCGATCAGGTCTTGGATCTGCACCTGGCATCCGGAAAGTTTGAAGACACTGGCAGGGTTGAACCTGCTGGTTTTGAAGACGCACCTGTGTGGCGGGTCATCTGCCCAGAGCTGCTGGCGCATGCCCAGCGAATGCGGGCTCATACGAGGTAAGCAACATGGATTACTCGCAACTGCTTGAGCGGAGCTTTCTTCAGATGGCTCACACGTCTGTAAGCCGCCTGGGATATCTCGCGGAGCACGTTTTCGGGTTCACTACGGATTCACCCAGTGCTGACGAGCTGTTCGCTGCCAAAGCTGTAGAGGTCTGCGCTGCGCTGGGCAATCGAACGATGCGGGAGTACGTTACTACCAAAGACGGGCACCTCTGGTTCTTGTTGATGTTCAACATGCCATTCTTCGCTGGGCGCCTCGATTGGGGCACCTCGATGACCGGATCCTGGTGGAGCGTTGAGCATGGAGAATTTTTGGAGCTGGATAGCTGCGGGCTCTGGACAGAAACCGGCCAGCTGTTAGAACCGATGCGCTTCACACTTGACCAGTGGAAGGAGTTCATCAACGCGGTCGTCGCTTTCGCTGCGCCCGAACTGGGGCCGGGCGCTGGGAAAGGCTTTGAGGAATTGCCGGCGTTATGAGGTCGGCTGAAGGCCGAAGGATTCTGCAATTCGGCCGATGATGGTCTTGAGGTCACCCCGAATCTTGAGCGCTTTGAAGTCGATCTCTTCGACCGCCAGGCGCTCAAGGAATAGCGCCATGTCTGCAGTAATGCTTGCGGGCAACTCAATCACCTCGCCAGTCAGCAGGCCCGCCAGGGCCAGGACATCGTTCCGATGCTTCCTGACGTTCTTCGAGTCAACTGCTTCACCGTTTGCCTTGCGCTGAGACAAGTCGAGCCAGGCCTTAGCTTTGAAGGGGATAAGACGATCAGCGCTGATGTATGTCAGCTCCTCGCTCTGATGGCGGCCGGAACGCAACAGGGTGTAATAGTCTTCATCGAGCAGGATAGCGCTCAAACTCGAAACCGACTCATCTGTGGGGATTGGGGTCAGCGTTGCGTTTTCCTCATGCTCAAGGCCATCCGGTGCACGAGAGAATAGTTCGATCATTACCGGGTAGGTTTCGTCGGCGGGATTCTGGAATCTGTAGAAGACCGGCCTGTCACCCCCTCTTTGTTTGATCTCATAGCCGCCGGCCTTTATGAACTCCCAGAACCTGTTAACAAAATGGGAGTCCAGAGCCTCAATCACGAGCACGATGTCTAGGTCTTTCGTGGCCCTGAAGCTCTCTCCCGCGTCTTCCATCGCCAGAGCAGAGGCAACGCCACCGATTAGGACGTAGCTATCGCGGAAATCGCGAAAGTGCCGGCCAAAAATATCTAAACCTTTCACGCTAACCAAAGTACCTGCTCCTTGAGTTCATCCAACGCAATCTGAATGCGTTCGTCGGGGTTGTCTTCCAGGCTCAGAAACAGCGACGCTGTGTCTGCCATATACTGCGTTTCGGTGAGCGACGGATACCCCCAGATCTCCACCCACTCCTCGATCGAGTCCACCGACTCGACTACCTCAAACGCATCAAGCGCCAGCATGTCATTGAACACTTTCTTGCTCATCCCCCATACGGCCTGCTTAGGCTCCGCCAGCATCGTGTACTTGGCCAGGGCAGTTTCCCCCGCGATGAATACTCCCGGGGCCATGGGGATAGCATTTCGGGTAATACCAATTCTCTTTTTGACGGGGGACCGCAGGTGCTTCTTGGCCTTCTGGAACACCTCTGCAGGCGACCCGTTGAAGGCGTAGGTCTTCCAATGCAGCTCGCTTTTCGCAGGGCTAATCACCCCCAGCGATACCAGCTGATCCACTGCCTTCGAGAGGGTCACGCGACTGTAGCCCAGGTCCCCCAGCAAAGCGTTCGTAGTGAAGTAGGTTTCGTCGGGTATCCCGGAATATAGGCACGAGAGAAGCATGGCTTGGGCCGCGGGGAGGAGGGCGGCTACCTCGCTCTGCTCTCGCCGCTGACGGAAGCTTTCACGCAGGTCCAGCGCCATCTCAGGTATGAACATCTGGAAGCTGGGCTGGATGAAATTGACCTGGTGCATGATCAGGCTGCGGCGGTCTTGAGTCGACAAGGACCAGCAGACGTACACTACTACCTGGTTGGTGACGTTGCGCACCATCTCGATGTGCTTCTGCAGCTTCACGATGCCTGGGTACTCAATATCATCACGGGAGACCAGCAGCATCATGTTGAACGCCGAACTGTTCCCCATAGGTACGCTCAACTCGTAGGTCTTGTAGCTGTCCCGGATGGTATAGGGGACTCGGAGTGGCACCGGAGTCATCTGCGCTGCCACACCTAAAACGGACTCAATGTAGGCCTTAGCTTCGTCTTGTAAATTCGGCATGAGCCGGCCTCGTGTTAACTACTTTTTTTCACTGTAAACCACAGTGGTTTACAAGTCAAAAAAGTGGTTTACAATCCAATGTTTACTGGGGTTAAACGGAAATGTGCCATTTATAGTGGGTTAGAAAAAGCCCCAGCCAGAGTATGCGCTGTGCACTGCACAGTGTGAAGTGCACACAAGCAGTTCAAGCGCCGTCAGGTGGTCTGCTGACTTTTCCTACATCCATAACGGAACCGTCTGATCGACACCGTTGGATCAGAGGGGGAAGGTCAGGTTTTTCACCGAGGAAATGGAGCAAGGAAAATGGCTAGGCCAAACACCAGCGAACTGAAGCTACCTCTCAGCTTACACTTGGATCAGAGCACCCTGGATGCGATCATCCGCTTCAGGGCCGCACGTGCAGCACATTTGAAGTATGCGCACGACGATACAGCTGCCAGCGCAGAAATGTTTCTGGCGCTCCAGCAAGCTGAGGCCGACCTGGCCAGGGCGGTTGACGAGCTTCTGGTCAAGACTGCGGCTGAGACGGCAGAACCACACCCGCGACTGCAGAAAAATGTTGTCCTATAGGACAATATTTCAATTGAAAATAGTTGTTCTATAGTTTAATCTTTTCTCATTGACGTCTATCAATGAGGCCAGCAGGAAATGGATCGTTTTCAGCAGCAGGGCTTGCTTTTCGGGGATGAAACCCGTGACTCCACAAAAGCCGAGCTTGACCAGTTGATCGCCAGTGGTGCGCTGTTTGTGGCCAACCATTCGGGCGGTAAGGATTCGCAGGTGCAACTGATCCGTCTCCTGGAGCGCGTTCCGGCTAGCCAGCTGGTGGTTGTCCATGCATCGCTGGGCCCGATGGAGTGGCCGGGGGCGATGGAGCTGGCCCGTGATCAAGCCGCCGCTGCAGGCCTTCCTTTCATTGTTGCCACAGCCTCGAAGACGCTGCTGGAAATGGTAGAGCGTCGGTTCGAGATTCGCCCCGAGGTACCGAGCTGGCCATCTGCGTCTACTCGCCAATGCACGAGCGACTTGAAACGAGGACCCATCCAACGTGAGGTCAGGCGCTATGCAAAGGCCAATGGCTTCAAAACGATCGTCAACTGCCTTGGCCTGCGCGCTCAAGAGTCGCCAGGGCGAGCGAAGCGGGTAGTTTTCAGCCGGATGGGGATCAGCAACTCTGTGTTGACCTGGTTCGAGTGGTTGCCAGTACATGACATGCGCACGGATGAGGTCTTCGGTGCCATCGCTGCAGCGGGGCAGCGTCCTCATCACGCCTATGCCCTCGGTAATGATCGATTGAGCTGCATTTTCTGCGTGATGGCGTCCAAGCCTGACTTGCGTAACGGGCGTGTCCATCACCCTGAGCTTTTCGAGCAGTACGTCGCTCTTGAGCGGCGCACGGGCTACACGATGCACATGAATCGAATCCCACTTGTTGAGTTGGCGGCATGACCGCCCTCTGACTGCTTCCAGTGTAGAATCCACACACAGCTTGATAGGCCAAGGATCCACCGTGACTTCACCATTCTTCGTGACCATCGATTCCCAGAAAACGCTTGATATCGACGACGCGATATCGATCACCCAGAGCGGCGATCTGTACATCATATCAGTTGCCATCGCCGATCCTTCTGCGAAGGTTGGGGTCGGCTCTCATGACGATAAGTTGGCGTTTGAGCGGGCCGCCTCGATCTATGCCCGAGATCGTGCAGTGCAAACAATGCTGCCACGGCACATCGGCGCAGATCAAAGTAGCCTTGTCGCGGGGCAACCACGGCAAGCGATGGTTTTTACAATCACGCTCAATAGCTCGCTTGAGGTCGTCGGTTTTGAACCTAGCTGCCAGGTTATCACCGTCAACACCCGTCTCACATATGAGGCCATTCCGGAGATAGCCCGAAGCACTCAAAGCCCTTTGCGTGAAATGGTGGAGCTCCTCAGTAGGGTTTCGACGCTGCTGCTGCAGCGCCGCCGATCGAAAGGAGCGCTTGCCCTTTACGATATTCGCAAGCTCATGCTCTCGGATGAGGAGGGCAATCTTCGCCAATACGAGTCGTTGGATCAGATGGTCGGGCACATCATCGTGCAAGAATTCATGATTCTGACGAATTCCCAAATAGCCCTCTTCATGGCCGAGAATGGGCTGCCGGCGGTATACCGTAACCACGCAAGCCGAGTCTCCGCTCCGCATGCACTGGACCTGGCCAACACAGTCGAGCAGTGGTTGAAAGAGGGGCTGGTGACCGAAGCCTCTGTGGGTGCGCAGTTAGGGGCACTCATAGAGCGTGCTGTTTACGATGGCGTGGCGCGTGGGCATTACGGTCTTGGCCTAACGCTGTACCTCCACGGCACCTCTCCGCTTCGTCGGTATGCCGACTTGGTGAACATTCGCCAGATTCGGGCGCATCTCGACAATTGCCCGCTGCCATATTCGCAAGCAGATCTGCTTACAATCTCTGCGTCGATCAACAAAACGCTGCGAGAGCGATCCGAATCCACTGTCGACTACCACAAGGAGGTGCTGGCGCGGAAAGCTCAGCGCTTGGTGGCGAGTGGGAACCTGGTCAATATGGAGGACAACGTACTCAGCGCTGCCGTGAAGCTCGCGAAAGACGCCGGTCATTTGCCTGAAGCTGTAGTGGCTGAATTGATACGAAGACTCAACAACAACACGATAGCGGACGCCATCGTCGATCGACTTGCGATTCAAATCCCAAGGGAAGCAATCACCGAAGATCTTGGGGTGGCTTTCTCGAACTGGATGTGCCAGCACCCTCACAACGTGGTCAGGATCATCATGAACGGAATCCAGACTCAAGTTTTTGAGGGGCTCGATGAAACGGTGCACGGTGTAAATGGAGGCTTCAAGTGTGTGGTTGCTGTCTCGGCAAGTGGGCGGCGTCTTCAGGGTGTTGGTGTGCACCGCGAGAAGCGTGTAGCAAAGCAGAAAGCCATGGTCGAGATTTTGTGTCGTCACTTGAGTTTGCCCATAAACAGCCTTAACCCTGAGGCTCCGACGCAGTCATCAAGCTCTCCAGCGCCCCGCGCTACTGACTACAAAGGTGCGCTAATTGAACTTTGCCGGAAGCGGGGGTGGGCTGCTCCCCATTTGCATGTCGCGATGAGTGGACCGTCAAATGCTGCAAGCTTCACAGCCACCGCGACTGTCCACCCGAAGGGTGGCGACGTCGAAAGTGCTACCTCACCAGAGTGTGCAACCAAGAAGGCCGCTGAAGCAGCTGCTTCGGCCATCCTATTGGAGCGACTGGCCAAGTCACGTGAGGCGACTTCCGTGAGCAGCTCAAACCCGGTAGTGCAGCTAAATGAGATGGCACAAAAAAACAGGCTGGCGGAGCCCAGTTACATCTTCACCCAGCTGAGCATTGCCCCTCCGCAATTCGAATGCGTGGCGCGAATTGTGGTAGATGGAAATGTGCTTTCGGCCAAGACAGTGGCTGGAGGTAAGAAAGTCGCGAAAGAGCTAGCTGCTGCCGAAATCCTTGGGCAAGTGAAAATAGCGAGCTGAATGAGACGTCCTGTTGACTGCCGCGAGAATGGAGAGCTAGGCAAATGAGCACAGAGCAAGAAGAACTGGAGGGCTTCGAGCTGGCCTACAGTGTGCAGATCGACAGCAGCCAGGTGCTTGAGTTGCTGGTTGACGAAATTGACACTGGGGACAGCGTTTGGCAAACCACGAATGCGAGCGGTCAGGTCCTAGACCGTTCCGAGCGTTACGAGGATCAGGCCCGGTGTCTGCGTGACGGCCTGAATAAAGTGCTGAAGTAGGAGCAAGCACCAGGTGTACTCAAGCCCAGCCATCGAGCTGGGCTAGTCTGGTTGTTGAGGTTGCATTCTTAGATGCTGCTGGAGCCTTTAGCCAGCAAGGGCAATCGAATGGACGAGCGATGAATCTGAACAGAATTGTTGATCGACAGGTGGTGCGAGCCGAGGCCTTGATTGCTGGTTACCTTGGTTTGTACGCTGGCAGCATCGACCTGGCTGACTTCAACCCAGGATCGGTCAAGCGAGCAACCCCAGAGTTCAAGCGTAGCGTGCAGCTGATCCACGATCTTGCGGCTACGTCGGTGGTGACTCAGTCGACTGTCCGCATGATGGAAGCCGCCGTGGATGGACTGGCCGGCATGGTCAGGGCACCCAAGATGATGGCGCCCACACGCGCCCTCTGGGCTATCGAGGATAGGATTCGTCGCACCCCGCTGGCGCTGGTTCGTCACCTGGGCGCAATTGCAGGGTCGGTGGCCGCGGGTATCTGGGGAACCATCGAGAAAAGCGCTGAAGCAGATGTGGGCGTAGCGATCGCCGCGGCCCTGGTGATGTTTTCCTTCGGCTGCAGCCTGAGCCATCTGCGAGACCCTGACCACACAGTGCCGAAAGGGCTTTTGGCGTTCCTAGGCGTTGGAGCGCTTGCGCTCGTTACGAAGGGAGTGCTGTTCACATTCTTGGTTTATGCAGTCATCTCGACGGGCTTCTTCATCCGAGACATCGCGCTGTGGTGCCGCCGGCCGAAGCCGGGCGCTGTAGCTTCGTTCAACCGTGACGATCGGGTGCTGTTCGGCGATAACGGCAACATCTACACAGTCGAGGAGCTGTACGACCTTACCGGCGGTCACGGGCCTGCGCATAGCGCTTACGGCCTTGCGAAAGACGATGATTGAACCATGATTCATGGAATGCAGGTGGCTGCGCAGATGCGCCTGCGAGAGCGTGTGGCAGTAGTGCTGCTCGGCCTCGACTCAGCTGGGGAGTCGAGGCCGAGCGCATATGAGTAGACTACTTGCCTTCGCCGTTTGCCCGGGCGAACTGTGCAATGTCCAGTGGCACCTCAGCGAACCCGGCCGGCTGAGTACACCAGTCTACGACCCAGTCCTGGACATGCCGACGGGTGAGAGGGCCGTACGCTCGCTTGACGTCGTTTAGGCTGATGAGCCCACAGATGGGGTTGATGATCCAAAATCCAATGTGCTTGGCGCAGAGGAAATAGGCTGCAGCGTAAAAAATGGCTGACGCGATGTTCCCGTACAGCTCCCGGATCTGAAGCATTGGGTAGTAGAACGCAGCAGTCGTGACCAGGGCGCAGATCATCACGAGCGCCCACTGATTCCACATCTTTAGAGCGATAAAGCCGGTAAGCCACCACTGCCGTCGCTTGTTCAAGTCATCCCATTTCATTTCTGTTTGTAAGCGTCCGGCGAACTCACCTTCCGAACTCCAGCATTAAGGGTAAGCGTCCGGCGAACTCACCTTCCGAACTCCAGCATTAAGGGCGATGGTGTCCGCGTATTTTTAAGCGGACGCGATCACCCTTATCGCCAGGATTTCCATGCGCCAACGAAGCTCTTACCCCAAGCCGTTCAAGGCCCAAGTCGTTCAGGAATGTCTGCAACCTGGCGCAACCGTGTCCAGCGTTGCCATCAGCCACGGCATCAACGCCAATGTCATCCGCAAATGGCTGCCGCTCTATCGAGACCAGTCCGCAACACCTTCGCTGCCGGCATTTGTCCCGCTGAAGGCAGCACCTAAACGGCCCGCCGAAACGTCAGTGACAATTGAATTGCCTATGGCCGGACAATTGATCACGGTGAAATGGCCGGCCTCGGATCCCGAGGGCTGCGCGCAATTTATTCGGGCTGTCACTCAATGATCCGTATCGATGCCATCTGGCTGGCCACCGAGCCGATGGACATGCGCGCCGGTACCGAAACCGCCTTGGCGCGAGTGATCTCGGTGTTCGGTGCGGCGAAGCCGCACTGCGCTTATCTGTTCGCCAACCGCCGGGCTAACCGGATGAAAGTGCTGGTGCACGATGGCGTCGGCGTCTGGCTTGCAGCACGTCGACTGAACCAAGGCAAGTTCCACTGGCCCGGCATTCGCCATGGCGGCGAGGTCGAACTCGACAGCGAGCAACTCCAGGCGTTGATACTGGGCCTGCCGTGGCAGCGCGTTGGCGCCGGCGGTGTGATTAGCATGCTGTAACCACCGGCCATTTGGCCGGTCTACTTGTCGTCGTCCCGCGTCTGCTCTGGCACAATCGGCGGCATGACTTTCTCGCCCAACCTCGACCAGATGACCCCGGAACAGCTTCGTGCCTTGGCGGCACAGGCGTTGCAGTTGCAATCCCAGGTCGAGGCCATGAGCAAGAAGATCCAGAACGATGAAACCATCATCGAGCAGCTGACTTACGAGATCGCCCTGCTCAAACGGCACAAGTTTGCCAAGCGCAGCGAGCAAATCAGCCCGGCGCAAGGCAGCTTGCTGGATGACCTGCTCGATACCGACTTTGAAGCTATCGAGTCCGAGCTGAAACAGCTCCTTCCGGTTCCGCCACAAGCCGAGCCACGGCAATCCCCGAAACGTGCGCCATTGCCGCCGCAGTTCCCGCGCACGGTGATTCGTCACGAACCCGAAAACACCCAGTGCGCCTGCGGCTGCCAACTTCAACGCATCGGCGAAGACGTCAGCGAGAAGCTGGATTACACGCCGGGCGTGTTTACCGTCGAGCAACATGTGCGGGGCAAATGGGCCTGTCGTCAGTGCGAAACCCTGATCCAGGCACCGGTGCCAGCCCAGGTTATCGACAAAGGTATCCCGACCGCAGGTTTGTTGGCCCACGTGATGGTGGCCAAGTTTGCCGATCACTTGCCGCTGTACCGGCAGGAGAAAATCTTTGGTCGCGCCGGACTGGCAATTGCTCGTTCGACCTTGGCGCAATGGGTCGGACAAACTGGCGTGAGACTTCAACCGCTAGTTGATGCTCTGCGTGAAACGGTGCTGAGCCAGGGTGTGATTCACGCCGATGAAACACCGGTGCAAATGCTTGCGCCCGGCGAGAAGAAAACCCACCGGGCTTACGTCTGGGCCTACAGCACGACGCCGTTTTCGGCGCTCGACGCGGTGGTTTACGACTTCAGCCCAAGCCGTGCCGGAGAACATGCACGCAACTTCCTGGGTGACTGGAACGGTAAGCTGGTTTGCGATGACTTCGCTGGCTACAAGGCCGGATTTGAGCAAGGCATCACTGAAATCGGCTGCATGGCTCACGCCCGTCGCAAGTTTTTCGATCTGCACGTGGCGAACAAAAGTCAGCTGGCCGAACAAGCGCTGCACTCGATCAGCGGCTTGTACGAGGTTGAACGCCAAGCGCGGGAAATGAGCGATGAAGACCGCTGGCGAATACGCCAGGAATTGGCGGTGCCGATCATCAAAACACTGCATGACTGGATGCTGGCCCAGCGCGACCTGGTACCCAACGGATCGGCCACGGCCAAAGCCCTCGATTACAGCCTGAAACGCTGGGTAGCGCTGACGCGCTACCTGGACGATGGGGCTGTGCCCATCGATAACAACCAGGTCGAGAACCAGATACGGCCATGGGCACTCGGGCGCTCGAACTGGTTATTTGCTGGGTCGCTGCGCAGCGGTAAGCGGGCTGCGGCCATCATGAGTTTGATCCAGTCGGCGCGCATGAACGGGCATGATCCGTATGCCTATCTCAAGGATGTGCTGACGCGGCTGCCGACCCAACGGGCCAGTGAGATCGGGCAGTTGCTGCCGCATCAGTGGGTGCCGGCCTGACTTACGCAAGGTGAGTTGGGCGAACGCTTACCATTAAGGGCGATGGTGTCCGCGTATTTTTAAGCGGACGCGATCACCCTTATCGCCAGGATTTCCATGCGCCAACGAAGCTCTTATCCGAAACCATTCAAAGCCCAAGTCGTTCAGGAATGCCTGCAACCTGGCGCGACGGTGTCCAGTGTTGCCATCAGCCACGGCATCAATGCCAACGTCATCCGCAAATGGCTGCCGCTCTATCGAGATCAGCCTGCAGCAGCTTCACTACCGGCTTTCGTCCCGCTAAAAGCCCCACCTAAACGGCCAGTCGAGGCGTCAGTGATCATCGAGTTGCCCATGGCCGGGCAAGTGATCACGGTGAAATGGCCAACCTCAGATCCTGAGGGCTGCGCGCAATTTATCCGGGCTGTCTCTCAATGATCCGCATCGATGCGATCTGGCTGGCCACCGAGCCGATGGACATGCGCGCCGGTACCGAAACCGCTTTAGCCCGAGTAATCGCGGTGTTTGGTGCGGCGAAGCCGCACTGCGCTTATCTGTTCGCCAATCGCCGGGCCAACCGGATGAAAGTGCTGGTGCACGACGGCGTGGGCGTCTGGCTTGCCGCACGGCGACTGAACCAAGGCAAGTTCCACTGGCCCGGCATTCGCCATGGCTGCGAGGTCGAGCTCGACAACGAACAACTCCAGGCGTTGGTACTGGGCTTGCCGTGGCAGCGCGTTGGCGCCGGCGGTGTGATCAGCATGCTGTAAACGCCGGCCATTTGGCCGGTCTACTTGTCGTCGTCCCGCGCCTGCTCTGGCACAATCGGCGGCATGACTTTCTCGCCCAACCTCGACCAGATGACCCCGGAACAGCTTCGTGCCTTGGCGGCACAGGCGTTGCAGTTGCAATCCCAGGTCGAGGCGATGAGCAGGAAGATCCAAAACGATGAAATCCTCATCGAACAGTTCAAGTTCGAAATCGCCCTGCTCAAACGGCACAAGTTTGCCAAGCGCAGCGAGCAAATCAGCCCGGCTCAAAGCAGCTTGCTGGATGACCTGCTCGACACAGACCTTGAAGCTATCGAGGCCGAGCTAAAACAGCTCCTACCAGCTGCGCCACAGTCCGAACCACGGCAATCCCCGAAACGTGCGCCCTTGCCGCCGCAGTTTCCACGCACCGTCATTCGCCATGAACCCGAAAACACTCAGTGCGCCTGTGGTTGCCAGCTCCAACGCATCGGCGAAGACGTCAGCGAAAAGCTGGATTACACGCCGGGCGTGTTTACCGTCGAGCAACATGTGCGGGGCAAATGGGCCTGTCGCCAGTGCGAAACCCTGATCCAGGCCCCGGTGCCAGCCCAGGTTATCGACAAAGGTATCCCGACCACAGGTTTGTTGGCCCACGTGATGGTGGCCAAGTTTGCCGATCACTTGCCGCTGTACCGGCAGGAGAAAATCTTTGGCCGTGCCGGGCTGGCAATTGCTCGCTCGACCCTGGCGCAGTGGGTCGGACAAACCGGCGTGCGGCTTCAGCCACTGGTCGATGCACTGCGTGAAGCCGTGCTGAACCAGGGCGTGATCCACGCTGATGAGACACCGGTGCAAATGCTTGCGCCAGGCGAGAAGAAAACCCACCGGGCTTCTGTCTGGGCCTACAGCACCACGCCGTTTTCGGCGCTCAAGGCGGTGGTTTACGACTTCAGCCCAAGCCGTGCTGGCGAACATGCGCGCAACTTCCTGGGTGACTGGAACGGCAAGCTGGTCTGCGACGACTTCGCTGGCTACAAAGCCGGGTTTGAACAAGGCATCACTGAAATCGGTTGCATGGCCCACGCCCGTCGCAAGTTTTTCGATCTGCATGTGGCGAACAAAAGCCAATTGGCCGAACAGGCGCTGCACTCGATCAGCGGCCTGTACGAGGTCGAACGCCAGGCGCGAGACATGAATGATGAAGATCGTTGGCGAATACGTCAGGAACTAGCGGTACCGATCAGCAAAACACTGCATGAGTGGATGTTGGCCCAGCGTGACCTGGTGCCCAACGGATCAGCCACGGCCAAAGCCCTCGATTACAGCCTGAAACGCTGGGTAGCGCTGACGCGCTACCTGGACGATGGGGCTGTGCCCATCGACAACAACCAGGTCGAGAACCAGATACGGCCATGGGCACTCGGGCGCTCGAACTGGTTGTTTGCCGGGTCGTTGCGCAGCGGCAAACGCGCGGCGGCGATCATGAGCTTGATCCAGTCGGCACGCATGAATGGGCATGATCCGTATGCCTATCTCAAGGATGTGCTGACGCGGCTGCCGACCCAACGGGCCAGTGAGATCGGGCAGTTGCTGCCGCATCAGTGGGTACCGGCCTGACTTACGCAAGGTGAGTTGGGCGGACGCTTACTTCTGTTTGGTGTCCTGTCGTCTGTGGCCTTGTGGCCTGAGCGAAGGAATATAACAATACTAGTTAATTATCTGTACGCGTTATGTGTTATTTTTTATTCCGGAAAACGAGCCATGTCCAGGAGATCCTTGGTGAGTTCAGAAAAAAACACCCGCATGCGTGCGGTTTACTGGGGCGTAGCGTTGCTCGCTCTGATCGGAGGACCGCTGGCCTACAACGGCCTAGGTTTGAGCAAGCTGAGAACTGATTTTTCATCTGCGACACCTGAGGAAATTGAGGCGGCGACCCGTGATTCGAAATGCGCAAATCGGCTCCTGGTGGATGCCAACCGAAGCGCGCTAGTCGAGCGTCAGGCCGAAGCTTTCAAGGGGACTGCACCATGATTTCGTCTGGCCAGCAGCCCGCCCAAAATCAAATTCGGCGCAACTACGTGGTTGGCGCCATCTGCATCGCAGCTTTTTCTGCGAGCTCATTCGCATACACGTTGCCCGGGCTTACCGCTAAGGCGGCATCGCTTGTGGTTGGGTACTGGGCGGCACTGCCGTTTGTACACCTGGCCACAGGGCATGGGTTCGGATTCAAGAAGAAGCGGACAGTAGCCACAGGCTGCCCTGGCGTAGATGGCCAATGCTGTGATGCTGGAAGTGCAGTCGAGCAGCCTTCCCAAGCGCAGATTGAGGTTGCACTAGGCATTGATGCTGTTTCTGCCTCGCGCACTCCCTCCAGCCCAAACAATTGTGCAGGTTGAGTCGAGATGAAAAGAAAATTCAAGAATGGTAATTCTGGCTGGAAGACAAACTGGCTCGGTGTTTGTGAGCGCCCTCGATTCTTCACCATTGTCACGCTCAAAGCGATGGCAATGTTTGTTGTTCTAACTGTTTTGAGTTTATTGCGCTCTGCAGTGGTTTTAGTAGTGATTGCCTTGCTAGTTTCAACGATTGGCAAGATTTTTACTTCTACAGAGAGCTTTGATGTGCGCAGTCTTGCTGTCTTAGATGGGATACCAGACTATTTTACTCTGATAGTCATGATTTTGGTTTGGCACGGGATGGTGTGCGATGTATTTGCAGTACTGCGAAAATGGCGGCAAAAGCGAATTCGGAGCCGAAACGAAATTAAAATGAGCTGAATTCGGTGATTGGTACGCTGGTTTCAACCCGCTATAGCTGCAATCCAGGTTGGTGGCGTAAGCTTCTAATTTTGTACATGCTGATTGGATATAATGCATGAATTTTTTTAAAAAAGCGCCTACGCTGTATGAGCAGCTAGAAATCGGTAATGTCTCATTTGCATCTGCAATAAAGCTAAGTCGCTTGGCTTTTCTTGTATCCAAGCGAAGATTCGTTGAGTTTTATTTGCCATTTCTTGCTTTGGTAGCGACTGTGTTAGCTTGTAGTAAGTTTCTACACAGTGAGGGGCGACCAATATCTCACTATGTTGGAATACCGATGATGTATTTTGCCTGGTGTTCGTTTTTTGTTGTGAAGCTTTTCTGGGCGAATAAAGGTCGTTCGTATCTGGAATGGGTGGAAGACATGTTTGGCCCGAAAACGTGTCAAGCTGTGCTGGATCTTTTTCTGGCCGGTGAGCGCTATGACGTAGTCCAGGAAGCGAAAGCTCAAGGTGAATACGTATCGTCATTGTACGTAAAGTCACTCAAACAGTCGGCAACAGCTCAGCGTTCCGAGTGATGATATCGGGCCGTATTCGGTCATTATTCGGCTGTAGGCTGATTCGGCCCTTTGAGTCTCTCGCCCTGGAGTTGAGGCCACATGAACGTTCAAGAGCAACTACGTCACCACGAAGCCCTGATCATTGCCGCACCAAGGCGAGTATTGGCTGGTGATGACGACTGGAAAAAGGACATCACACTTGACGCTGGGGTTTACGTGATATGGCAGGAGAGAACTCCAATCTACGTTGGCGAAACCTCGGCACTTCGCGCCAGAATGGGTGACCTCACCGTCTTTAAGCACCATACCTTTGCGCGCAGAACCTGCGATTTGTTCGGGCTTGGCGCCAGGGACAGAAATGGCCTGATCAGCGTATATTCGAGCAACTACGAACTGTCCTTCTGTGCGGTCCCGTTTGGGCGCAAGGAAATCGAGGAATACTTGATTTTGCGCTGGCGTTCAAGCCTGTCGAACAAAGTCGCAGCGCGGCTGCTGTCGGGGCACCAATACAACTGGGTTGTGCCTGCTGCACCAGTCTTGAATACCGGTGCCGGCAGTGCTCCGGACATCCAGGCGAGGGAGCTCGATATCGGATTGGCGGAAGCACTTTAGGTCCTCCTTTGTTCTGTATTTTTTCAGCTCTAAAGGTCTCGTGATTTCACTGAAAGTTTAGGATATTTAGAGCTTTAGTGGTCGTCTTCTCGGCCTTCGATGCCGTTTGACATTCAGTAAATCTTTCAGGATTATAGTTACGTGTTGCCAACTTGCGCCCGTAATCCGCGACTGCGCATGTCAGCGCACGGCCCCTCCCTGGAGAGTTTGAATGTCGATCCCAAAACCGAGTGCCGAAACTTTAGGCCAGGCCGGCGATGATGCTGGCGTGGAGGCGGCGCTGCAGGAATTCCGCGATAAGATTCAGGCCGCTACTGGTCGATCAGTGCTCCCGCTTGAGTTGGCGGCATTCCGCGCCCAGGTCGCTACCTGCATCGCTCACCGGCAGCCGCGGCTCGTGCAGTTTGGCCTTTGCGACTTTCAAACCCGCACCGGGCGGGCAACCTTGATCGAAGTGACGTTCTGATCCGGCCGGCCACCCAGCGCGTGGTAGTTGCGTTCTAGGCCCCCAAACAACGAACATCGTGACCAAACCCCAGCTGTCAGCGCAGGACAGGACCATCTATGGGTACTGATTGCAGCTGGCAGCCCGATCCGCACCAGCAATTCGACGAGTAAGGCCTGAGGCTTGAACGACCATATCCATCTAGCGGCTGAATACGATCAGAACCCCAGTCGGGAGCTGCCGCATTCTGTTGAAGCCGAGCAGGCCATTCTAGGCGGATTGCTGAACGAGCCACGTGCCTGGGTGCGAGTCTCGGACCTGGTGGTCGAATCTGATTTTTTCCGCGCCGACCACAGGCTCATTTTTAAGGCTATTGCCAGGCTGCTTGAAGAGGGGCGTGCGCTTGATGTTGTCACAGCCCAGGAGGCTCTGGATCGAGCAGGGGATCTCTCGAACGCCGGTGGGCTGGCCTATCTAAAAGAGCTTTCCGATAACACCCCGTCCGTTGCCAACATCGCGTCCTTTGCACGCGTAGTCAGTGAGCGGTCGCAGTTCCGAAAGATCATTGGCGTCTGCGGGGAGATCGAGCAAAGCGCCAGCTCCCCGAACGGCCGCACCGCGGAAGATCTGGTGCATGATGCCGAATCGAAAATGTTGTCCGTGGCCGGTCAACGGCCGAAGGAAGGCGGCCCGGTTGGCATCGACACCCTGCTCAGGAAAGCCGTCGAGAAGATCGAATCCGTCCATGAGTCAGGCCTTGAGTCCCTGGGCCAATCGACAGGCTTCGTCGACCTCGATAGCAAACTGAGCCTGTTGCGTCCTGCTGACCTGGTCATCGTGGCCGGCCGGCCATCCATGGGCAAAACCACTTTTGCCATGAACATTGTGGAAGAGGCCGTTCTGCGGTCGGAAAAAGTGGTCGTGGTCTATTCCATGGAGATGCCTGGCGATGCCCTGCTAACGCGCATGCTCTCCTCGATGGGTAGCATTGACCAGTCGCGAGTCCGATCCGGGAAGCTGTTGAATGAGGACTGGACCAAGCTGACCAAGGCTGCCAATGCACTCAACAAGAACGATCGCTTCTTCATTGATGACACGCCGGCCCTGAGCCCTTCGGAGATGCGTAGCCGTACGCGGAGGCTTCGGCGCGTGCACGGCGAGATTGGCCTGATCATGGTGGACTACCTGCAGCTGATGCAAATCCCCGGATATGGCGGCCTCAACCGTACCAACGAAATTTCGGCCATCTCCAGGTCACTAAAGGCTTTGGCCAAGGAATTTGATTGCCCCGTGATTGCACTCTCGCAGCTCAATCGCTCGGTGGAACAACGCAAGGACAAGCGCCCGGTTAACTCCGATCTGCGCGAATCCGGGGCAATTGAGCAGGACGCGGATGTGATCCTGTTCGTGTACCGGGATGAGGTGTACAACCCTGACTCCCGCTTCGCTGGTACGGCCGAGATCATCATCGGCAAGCAGCGTGAAGGTCCGACCGGTTTTGTGCGGCTTGGCTTTGAGGGGCGATACACACGCTTCGTCAACTTAATGCCAGGCACGCACGACTTCACCGATCAAGAGATGGGTGTAGAGATGATTGATCCCCATTCTCGCCTTGGTCGGATGCCGGTGCAAAAGCTGGCAGAAGAGGCTTCCAAGAAGGTCGAGGGCAAGGGCAGGGGGCGGCGCCGGAAAGGTTCGAGAAAGCCGCCATGAAGCCCGCTGACACCTCGCCAACCGGTAGCGCTCCCCACTCACTCAACAAGATGCCCACATGAACGAAGATTATGCTTCCGAGCAGCTTGACCTACAGACCTCCTCGCTGAAGGTGCCACCGCATTCGATCGAGGCTGAGCAGTCCGTGCTCGGTGGTCTCATGCTCGATAACAACGCCTGGGAGCGTGTGCTCGATCAGGTCTCTGATGGCGACTTCTACCGACACGATCACCGGCTGATTTTCCGCGCCATTCAAAAGCTGGCCGACCTGAACGAGCCTTTTGACATCGTGACGCTGCATGAGCGTCTGGACAAGGAGGGGCTGAGCAGCCAGGTCGGCGGACTGGCCTATCTGGCGGAGCTGGCAAAGAACACCCCGTCCGTGGCCAACATCAAGGCCTACGCTGCGATCATCCGCGAGCGGGCGACCCTGCGCCAGCTGATCAGCATCAGCACTGACATCGCGGACAGTGCCTTCAATCCAGAAGGGCGGAATGCAGCGGAGATCCTCGACGAAGCCGAACGGCAGATTTTCCAGATCGCTGAAGCCCGGCCGAAAACCGGCGGCCCGGTGGGTGTCAAAGACCTGCTGACCATGGCCATCGACCGTATCGATACGCTGTTCAACTCCGACAGCGACATCACCGGTGTTTCCACCGGCTTCACCGACCTGGACGAGAAGACCAGCGGCCTGCAGCCGGCCGACCTGATCATCGTTGCCGGCCGGCCTTCGATGGGCAAGACCACCTTCGCCATGAACCTGGTGGAGAACGCTGTGCTGCGGTCCGAGAAGGCGGTGCTGGTGTTCTCGCTCGAAATGCCAGGTGAGTCGCTGATCATGCGTATGCTGTCGTCGCTCGGCCGCATCGACCAGACCAAGGTGCGATCCGGCCAGCTCGACGATGATGACTGGCCGCGACTGACCTCAGCGGTGAACCTGCTCAACAACCGCAAGCTGTTCATCGACGACACCGCCGGCATCAGTCCCTCGGAAATGCGTGCGCGCACCCGGCGCCTGGCCCGTGAGCACGGCGAGATTGGCATGATCATGGTCGACTACCTGCAGCTGATGCAGATCCCGGGCTCTGCCGGCGACAACCGGACCAATGAGATTTCCGAGATCTCCCGTTCCCTCAAGGCCCTGGCCAAGGAATTCAATTGCCCAGTCATCGCCCTGTCTCAGCTGAACCGCTCCCTGGAGCAGCGGCCGAACAAGCGCCCAGTGAACTCCGACTTGCGTGAGTCCGGTGCGATCGAGCAGGACGCCGACGTGATCATGTTCGTGTACCGGGATGAGGTGTATCACCCCGAGACCGAGCACAAGGGTGTGGCGGAGATCATCATCGGCAAGCAACGTAACGGTCCGATCGGCTTTGTGCGGCTGGCGTTCATCGGTAAGTACACCCGCTTCGAGAACCTCGCGCCTGGCATGTACAACTTCGACGATGATGAGTGATGACCCTCTGATCAGTTAGTGTCAGCCGCTATCCCCAGCTTCGCCCTCAAACGTAGTCGCGATGATCGCAGTAGGTTGGCAGGGGGGGGGGCGGCTCATCATTCCCTCCTGCTTTCATGCTCAATGTTGAGCATCTCCTGGATACGAAGCCTACATCCTCCTGGAGATGCCACATGCACAACCTGAACGTATCTGAACTGACCTGGCCCCAACAGGTAGCTCTCGACGACTACGTCCTCTACACGCAGCGCCTTCCTTGCCAAGGTGTCGCTGCTGAGCAGTGGTTGGAGCGGAAGCGAAAAGACTTTATCGAGCACATCATGCACATCAACGAGCAGGCCAGTTACACCGCCTTCCTTGCTCGCCTGATCAAAGAAACTCCCTCGCCCGCCGCTCGCCGAGCTGAACTGGCATCACGCCAATGAAGCCTCGGCTGCAGGTCCTGGTCTTGATCAAAGGAAAACCCCGGCTGACTGATGTCCAGGGTCTTTTCCGCTTAGCCATCACCGCACGCAGCTCTGACGAGTACCCCTGTTGCGTGGTCAGCTTTCAGTAAACGCTTCACCCACCCCAGCCAAGGCTGGGGTTTTTTATGCTTGGCGGTATCCTCTGGTTACCTGGACTGGAGCCTGGGCGGGCGGTCTGTGCGTGCGTGCAGCTATTTTGTGAATGCGCAACCCGCACCGTATGCGATGCGTTTGCGCCGGCGTCAACTTGATTTACTAGCATTATGCGTACGTGTTAGGCTTCGTTGGCGATCATCTTGCGCGAAGCACTCCGCGCACGCCGATGCCGAGTGACTGATCGACTTGGTGTCAACGCCCAAAGTCGAAGGGAAAATACCGATGAATGAGTACGCCAATTGGAAGCAGGCGGTCGTGGAAGCTGTAGCAAGTAAGGGTCAGATCCCCCGCGACATTGCAGCGAAGGTTACCGAGGACAATTGCCCTGTCCTCCAGCATGCATGGGGCCTGCAGCTCGATGTCAACGTGGCTGCAGTAAGGATCATCGAATCTGAGGAAAGGGCGGCGATTGAACAGCACAAGGCCAGCCTGACCAAGATCTGTCGTGTCGCGCCGTGGGTACTCCTGGCTTCCGGTGGTATGGCTGTGATTGGTAAGACATTCCATCCGCTGGCGGACACTCCACTCGCCGTGTTCGAGTCACTGGCAGTCTTTGCGGGTATCACGGGGGGCCTTTGCGCCCTGTGCTTCTACACAGCTGCGCGGCTCAAACTGGACGAGTTTCAGAAGGCTGAAGAAAAATCCTAAGTAACTAAGATGATCAACGCTCAGCTGCACGCCGAGCCCCGGAGAAATAAACCGGGGCCGTGCCAGTTGAAGGAGTTCGTTTCGCGTCCGCGAAATCTAGGAATTAAGTGAAACAATGAAAATCGAGCTTGAAAGAATTGCTGAATTCTTGATGACGATCCCTCTATCCATTTTGCAGCTCATCGCTGTGTCGGCTTTGGTCGTGAGTTGGTTTGTGATCTTCAAGCCTCTATTGGCGAAGAAGAAATTGCTGATCTGGCAACAAGTGGTTGGTGGCCTCGCTTTCGGTATTGGGTTTGGAGTTGCCTTCGCAGCTGCGGCCTTGTCCCTCGGCCCAAATGTATAGAAAACGTTGTAGATCGCCAGCCCGCCACGTCGCGGGCATTCGCGGTAGGGGGCGTGGGTTCGCGTCTCCGACCATCACCGGAAAGGAACTGTGCCGATGAGTATCCTGAACAACTATTCCGAAGCGGACCTGGACACCGAAATCTCGGTGAAGCTGACCCTGCGCGACTTGCTAATTCTGAGCTGGGGGCACGAGAGCGTTTCCTTCGTGCCTGGGGAAGCGTCCGATAAAGAATTCAAAGCTGCTGAACAGAAGATCGACAATGCCCTCAACCAGCTTCGTGTGCAGATCTCCCGGGCAGAGCGGCCAAAGCTCATGGTTGATGAGGGGCAGAGGGCGCCGCAACTCAGTGCTGATGCCATCCAAACCGTGTTGAAAACGAACACCAGGAACTGATCACGGTAAACGCTCAGGTGTACCCCAAGCCCCGGCCTGATAAACCGGGACCGAGGCCGTAGAGACAGGTGTGATTTTCGCGCCCGCATAACCATAAGGGACCTGTATGAGAAGAGAAATGGATCCAACCCGTCCAGTGACAAGAAATCGCGTTCTTTCGTTTTTCGGTGCGGCCGTGATCTGGTTCATCCTGATAGCACTTGACAGCCGTTCTGAGCACATCAGTGCGTTACTGTTCTTTGTCTTGGCGTCATATATGGCCCGTAGTATCTCGGGAATTAGCCCCACCAGCGCTGTATGTGACACTGACGAAGAAATCCGGGCCAAACTAGATGCGAACAACCTAAGCAGCAAGCTTGATTAAGTAGGAAAGTCGGCCTATGAATATTTCCTA
>NZ_BCBP01000083.1:0-24400 GCF_001753955.1 Pseudomonas sp. NBRC 111139 | reverse complement strand
GCGCCCACGCAAAACCTGAGTCAGGCGCCCTGCCTTAGAACAGATCCATCGGCGTCGCTTCATCGGCTGGCAGCGGGCTGCCCGGTGCCGCGCCATTGCCCAGCTCGTCCACCGACGGCGGCGAATCTTCGGCTTTGAACAGCTCGAAGTAGGCATTCGGTGTGCCCGGCGATGCCGCGCGCCCGCTGACCGGGTCGACGCGCAAGCTGAGAATGCCCTCCGGCTCTGCCGGGGCATGCGCAGGCTTGTCCTTGAGCGCCGCGCCCATGAAGTTCATCCAGATCGGCAGTGCCGCAGTCCCGCCATATTCGCGGCGGCCGAGGGTTTCCGGTTGGTCGAAGCCGACCCAAACGGTAGTCACGTAATCGGCGTTGTAACCGGAGAACCAGGCGTCCTTGGATTCGTTGGTCGTACCTGTCTTGCCCGCCAGGTCGGTGCGGCCCAAGGCCAGCGCCCGGCGGCCGGTGCCGCGCTTGATCACGTCCTGCAGCATGCTGGTGAGGATGTAGGTGGTACGCCCGTCGATGATCTGTTCGGCCACTGCCGGCGCTTGCGGTGCCGCGGCCACCTGGCTCAAGGCAGAAGGTGCTTCGCCCGGCATGGCCGCAGTGCTGATTGGCTGCTCGGGTGCGGCCAGGCCCGCCTGGTCTTGGGCACCTTGCGGTACGCGGGCCGGGTTGGCGGTGAACAGTGTCTCGCCGCTGCGGCTCTCGATGCGCTCGATCAGGTACGGGGTGATCTTGTACCCACCGTTGGCAAAGGTGCTCCAGCCGGTGGCGATTTCCATCGGGGTCAGGGTGGCGGTGCCCAGGGCCAGCGACAGGTTGCGCGGCAGGTCCTGCTTGTTGAAGCCAAACTTGGCGATGTAGTCGATGGTGCGGTCCACGCCCATGGCTTGCAGCAGGCGGATCGACACCAGGTTACGTGACTTGTACAGCGCCTCACGCATGCGGATAGGGCCGAGGAAGGTGTTGGTATCGTTCTTCGGTCGCCACACTTTATCCACCGACTCGTCAACGAACACGATCGGCGCATCGTTGACCAGGCTGGAAGCGGTGTAGCCGCTGTCCAGCGCGGCGCTGTAGATGAATGGTTTGAAACTCGAGCCCGGTTGGCGCTTGGCCTGCACGGCGCGGTTGTAATTGCTCTGTTCGAACGAGAAACCGCCGACCAGGGCGCGGATGGCGCCGTTGTTCGGGTCGAGGGTGACCAGGGCGCTCTGCGCAACGGGCACCTGGCTGAACTTCAATGTGCCATCGTCAAGGCGTTGCAGGCGCACCAGGTCACCGACCTGGGCCACGTCGGCCGGCGATTGCGGTGAACGGCCCTGGGCGTTGTTGTTGATGAACGGGCGCGCCCATTTCATGGTGTCCCAGGCAACCTGCGCCTCTTGGCCGTCACGGGTCAGCACCTTGAGGCCGGTGTGTTCCACCTGGGTGACAATGGCTGGCTCCAGGCCGCCAAGGGTGCGTTGCTTGCCCAGCTCCTGCAGCCAGGCTGCGTGGGTGCGGCCCGGGAAGCGTGCTTCAGGGCCACGGTAGCCGTGGCGCTCATCGTAATCGGAGAGGCCCTTGAGGACGGCCTTGTTGGCCATTTCCTGCATGTCGCTAGGCACGGTGGTCGTGACGCGGAAGCCTTCGGTGTAGGCGTCGCTGCCGTAGCGGCCGACCATTTCCGCGCGGGCCATTTCGGCGATGTACGGGGCATTCACCTCAGGCGTCGGCACGTGATAGCTGGCGTTGAGCGGCTCGGCCAGGGCGGCCTCGTAGCTGGCCTGGTCGATCTTGCCTAGCTTGTACATGCGCCCAAGGATCCAGTCGCGGCGCTCTTTGGCGCGCACCGGGTTGGCCAGCGGGTTGAAGCGCGACGGTGCCTTGGGCAGGCCGGCGATCATCGCCATCTGCGCCAGGCTCACGTCACGGATGGACTTGCCGTAATACACCTGTGCTGCTGCATCGATACCGTAGGCGCGGTTGCCCAGGTAGATCTTGTTCACGTACAGCTCAAGGATTTCGTCCTTGGTCAGCTCACGCTCGATCTGCAGGGCCAGCAGGATTTCGTTGGTCTTGCGTGAGAAGCTGCGTTCGCTGGTGAGGAAGAAGTTTTTCGCCACCTGCATGGTGATGGTGCTGCCGCCGGTCTGGATATGACCGGTTTTCACCAGCTGGGTCGCGGCGCGCATCAGGCTGCTGGGGTCGACACCGTAGTGGTTGAGGAAATTGTCGTCCTCGGCTGACAGCAGCGCCTGAATGAATTGTGGGGGAATTTCCGCGAAGCGGATCGGCGAGCGGCGCATTTCGCCGAATTCGGCAATCAGCTTGCCATCGCTGCTGTACACCCTGAGGGGGATCTGCAACTGGATGCTTCTGAGGGACTCGACCGAGGGCAGGCTGGGGCTAAGATACAGAAACGCACCGCTCACACCGAGTACGAGCGCGCAGATGACTGCGACGGAAGACCACCAGAAGAACTTCAGCAGACGTATCAAGGCTTTTCGGTGTCCAGGTTGGGAGTGGATTGCACGCAGGTCCGGTGGACCAAAAAACGCTGGGCATTATAAGCATTTTTCGCCTCTCCGGGTGACCGGCCAGGCTACCCGTCGACTCGATGAGTAGCCCCGGCTCAGTGTTGCCGCGGGGTTGCGACAGGTGGCTGCGCTTGGCAGCTGCAACAGACAGCAAAGGAGTCGCGATGTTTGGACGCTTCGGCAAGGATGCCGGTTCACTGGTGGGGGTGGAAATCACGCCCGACGCCGTTCGGATAATGCAACTGCAGCAGCGCAATCGACGCTGGCGTGTGATGGGGTCGGCACAAGAGCTGTTTCAGGCGCCGCTGGCCGATGACTGGGCTGAGGCGCCTGGCGGGGTGGTGGCTGCGCTGCAGCGCGCTTACCGGCGCAGCGGCCTCAGGCAACGCCGGGTAGCGCTGGCACTGCCGGCCAGTCAGGTTATCTGCAAGTTGTGCCATCTGCCGGTGGAGCGGAGCGGGGCGCAGTTGGAGGCACAACTGCTTGCCGATGCAGAGCGGCTGTTTCCGTTTCCGCTGGAAGACCTGGCCTTGGATTTTCAGGTCATGGGGGCTTCCCATGACCAGCCAGGTTGCTCAGAGGTAATGGTTGCTGCCTGTCGACAGAGTGCGCTGGCGTCACTCGAAGCCGTCGTTGAGGAGGCGGGCTTGCAGTTGGAAGCCGTCGAGGTCGACACCATTGCCTTGTGCCGCATGTTGCCACAGGGTGGCCTTGAGGGAGCAGCGCTGCTGCGTGTCGAAACCCGCAGTGTAACGCTTCATGACTGGCAGCCAGGCAGGGTGTACCAGCGCTGTGAACTACAAACGACTGGCCCGGATATGAACGGGCAATGGTTAGAGCGCCTGCAGGCTTTACTTGCCAGGCAGAGCCTGCCTGCGGGGTTGTGGGTTGCCAGCAGCTCATCGATCAATCCGGGCTGGCTGCAAGGCCTTGGCAGCCGGCTGAATGTGCGGTGCACGTACCTGCCTGGGCTGGTAGGGCTTGAGCATGTTGATGGGGCGATGCTCCTGGCCTGCGCCTTGGCCTTGGGAGGTTTGCGCCCATGATGCGACTGAACCTTCTACCCTGGCGCGAACGGCAGCGTCAGGCGGCGCTGCGGCGCTTTCGAGGCCAGCTGGTGGGTGGTGCTCTCTTGGCTTTGTGCGCCGTGATGCTGGTCGATCAGCTGGCCCGCCAACGCGGGCATCAGCAGGTGCTGGCCAATACCCAGCGCCAAGCGACCCTTGATGCACAGGATGAGCAGTTGCAGCCGCTGGCCGAAGTGCGTGCACAGCATGAAGCGCTACTTGCCCGGGCGGTGGCCCTGGAAGGCCTGCGCGCCCATCAGGGAGTATTGGCCGGTGTCTTCGCCGACCTTGAAGGGGCGTTGCCTGAAGGTGTGCAGTTACTTGACCTGAGCCTTGATAGTGGCCGCTTGCAGATGACAGGGGTGGCTGCGTCCGGTGCTGTGGTTGCTCAGTTCATGCGCGACTTGAACCGCTCGAGCGTTTTGCTCGATCTGGAACTCAAACGCATCAAGAGCCTGCCGGACGGCGATGAGTTTCTGCTGACCGCTCGCGTTGCGGCGTTCTGGTCGTGAGTACCGCGCAGATGCTCGCTTGGCTGGCGGTGGTCGAGGGCTCAGGGCGCTTCCGACGGCTGGCGCCAGTGCTGGTGGCTGTTGTGTTGTTCAGCCTGGGCTGCGCGATGCGCCTGCCCGCCCTGTTGCAGCAGCAGGCGCGGGAGGATGCCAGGCATGTCGAGTTGAGCCAGCTGCAGGCAGCCAGTTCATCGCAGTTGGCCGAACTGGAGCGGCTGAAGGCTCTAACGGTGATTGCCGAACAGCGGTTGCAAGCGGCGCACTGGTATCTGGCCGCCGGGGAGAGCATGAGCGACCTGCTTGAGCGTCTGGCAGTGTCGGGGCATGCGCACGGCTTGCTTGTCGAGCGCCTCGATGTAGGTGAGGGCGAGCAACAGGCCGGATTCAGTAAGGTACCGCTGGTGGTGCAAGTGGTAGGGCGTTACTCGGCCTTGCGGCTGTGGCTGGGCGACTGGTTGGGGCAGGCGCGGATTCTGCGCAGCGGTGACATGAGCCTGGCAACCGTTAATCGCCAGCCTGGACTGTTGCGCCTGCAGTTGCGGGTTGATGCCTATCACGCGGCTACGCCCCTGAAGGCACCTGCAATGCTGGCGGACCTGCCGGCAAGGGCCGCAATGGTTGCACCTGAAGTGGACCCGTTTGCGCCGGCTGCTGCGCGAGTGGCCAGTGCCGGGCTGGTCGGCGTGCCGTTGGCGCAGCTGGAAATGGTCGGCAGCCTGGCGCGCGGGGCGGCACGCGAGGCACTGCTGATGGCGGCTGGCAAGCTCTATCGCGTACGCCCGGGCGACCGGGTAGGGCGTGATCAGGGGGTAGTGATGCATATAGACCAACGTCAGGTCGAAGTGCGTGAGCGGCTGTTCATGGCGGGGGTATGGCACGAGCGCACGGCGTTCATCACCCTCGCCAAGCGCCTGGGCAAGGAGGCCTCGGACCCGAATGAAAACGTGGATGAAATACCTGCTGGCAACCCTGCTGTCGATCCCGCTGGCTTCGGCGACGCCTTACCAGGGTGAACCCCTGTCGCTGAACTTCCAGGATGTAGAGGTGCGTGCGGTGCTGCAGGTGCTGGCTGACTACGCCGGCGTCAACCTGGTCGCCAGTGATGCGGTACAAGGCAGCGTCACTTTGCGTTTGCAGGACGTGCCGTGGGATCAGGCGCTCGACCTGGTGCTGCGCAGCAAGGGCCTGTCCCGGCGCCAGGAGGGCAATGTGCTGTTGGTGGCGCCTGCGGCCGAGTTTGCCGCGCAATCGGCAGACGCCCGGGTGAGCCAAGTGCTGGACGCGCAGCTGCAGCCATTGCGTCGGGAACTGCTGACCATTCACCACGCCAAGGCCGCCGATTTGGCGCAGTTGCTGCTGGCAAGTCTGGAGGGTGGCGGCATCTCCACGGGTAGCCTGAGTGTCGATGAGCGCACCAATACGCTGGTGGTGTACCTGCCCGCTGACCGCCTGGCCGAGATGCGCCAGTTGGTGGCGCAGTTGGACGTGCCGGTGCGTCAGGTAGCGATCGAGGCGCGTATCGTCGAGGCCAACGTCGATTATGAGAAAAGCCTGGGGGTACGCTGGGGTGGGCCGCTGTACGGCGAGAAACTGCGGCCCGGCAAGGAGCTGTTCGTCGACCTCGGTCTGGAGCGAGCCGGCAGCAGTATCGGCCTGGGTCTGTTGCGCGGTGACGTGTTGCTGGATCTGGAACTCAGTGCCATGGAAAAAAGCGGCAACGGCGAGATCATTTCGCAGCCCAAGGTGGTCACGGCTGACAAGGAAACGGCGAGGATCCTCAAGGGTACCGAGGTGCCTTACCAGGAAACCAGCCAAAGCGGCGCTACCTCGGTATCGTTTCGCGAAGCCTCGCTGTCGCTGGAAGTAACGCCACAGATCACTCCGGACAACAAGGTGATCATGACCGTCCGGGTGACCAAGGACGAGCCGGATTACGTCAATGCCTTGAACAACGTACCGCCGATCCGCAAGAACGAGGTCAATGCCAAGGTTCGTGTGGCTGACGGCGAAACGATCGTGATCGGTGGCGTCTACTCGACTTCGCAAAACAATGTGGTCGACAAGGTGCCATTTTTCGGCGATCTGCCGTATGTTGGGCGGCTGTTTCGACGCGATGCATTACAAGAGAAAAAATCCGAGCTGCTGGTCTTCCTGACTCCGCGTATCATGAGTGACCAGGCGATTGCTGTGAGTCGTTGATTCTGTGCGAAATTTGATACTTGTGGGGCCCATGGGCGCTGGTAAAAGCACCATCGGACGCCTGTTGGCCAAAGAGCTGCGCCTGCTGTTCAAGGATTCCGACAAGGAAATCGAACTGCGATGCGGCGCAAACATCCCGTGGATATTCGACAAGGAAGGCGAGCCGGGTTTCCGTGATCGCGAGCAAGCGATGATTGCCGAGTTGTGCGCGCTCGACGGTGTGGTGCTGGCCACCGGTGGTGGCGCGGTGATGCGCGAAGCCAACCGGCAGGCGCTGCATCAGGGTGGCCGGGTGATCTACCTGCATGCTTCGGTCGAGCAGCAAGTCGGTCGCACCGCGCGCGACCGCAATCGCCCGCTGCTGCGCACAGCCAATCCGGAGGCGACCTTGCGCACCTTGCTGGAAACCCGCGACCCGCTCTACCGCGAGATCGCCGACGTGGTGGTTGAAACCGACGAGCGGCCACCACGCATGGTGGTGATCGATATTCTCGAGCGCTTGCAGCAGTTGCCGCCCCGTTAACCCGGGACTATTCTCGGCCTCCAGCGCCGAGGCGAGGCTCAACGTTACCGCGCAGGTCGCCGGATGGCGCCGCGCCCAAGTACATTGTGGGGATACATGCAGACACTAAAGGTCGACCTGGGCGAGCGTAGCTACCCGATCTACATTGGCGAAGGCCTGCTGGACCAGCCTGAGCTGCTGGCGCCGCACATTGCGGGTCGGCAGGTAGCCATCGTTTCCAACGAGACCGTCGCGCCGCTGTATCTCGAACGCCTGAGCAAGGCCCTTGGTGCCTACTCGGTACTGCCCGTGGTGTTGCCCGATGGGGAAGCCCACAAGAACTGGGAAACATTGCAGTTGATCTTCGATGGCCTGCTGACAGCTCGGCATGATCGTCGTACTACTGTGGTCGCGCTTGGTGGTGGCGTGATTGGTGACATGGCTGGTTTCGCAGCCGCCTGCTACCAGCGCGGCGTCGACTTCATCCAGGTGCCGACTACCCTGTTGTCCCAGGTCGACTCTTCCGTGGGTGGCAAGACCGGCATCAATCATCCGCTGGGCAAGAACATGGTCGGTGCGTTCTATCAGCCCAATGCGGTGCTGATCGATACCACCAGCCTCAAGACCCTGCCAGCGCGCGAGCTGTCCGCAGGTCTGGCCGAAGTGATCAAGTACGGCCTGATTTGCGACAAGCCGTTCCTCGCCTGGCTCGAAGACAATATGCAGGCACTGCGTGCCCTCGATTCGGCAGCCCTGACCGAGGCCATCCGCCGCTCTTGCGCGGCCAAGGCCGCAGTGGTGGGTGCTGACGAGCGCGAGTCGGGCGTACGGGCCACGCTGAACCTGGGGCATACCTTCGGGCATGCTATCGAAACCCACATGGGCTATGGCGTGTGGCTGCACGGCGAGGCTGTCGCGGCGGGCACAGTGATGGCCCTGGAAATGTCCATGCGCCTTGGCTGGATCGACCAGGCTGAGCGCGATCGTGGAATCCGCCTGTTGCAGGACGCAGGTTTGCCGGTGGTGCCACCACAGGAAATGACCCCGGCGCACTTCATGGAGCACATGGCGGTCGACAAGAAGGTGCTCGACGGTCGTTTGCGTTTGGTGCTGCTGCGCCAGATGGGCGAGGCCGTGGTGACCGACGACTATTCGAAAGAGATTCTTCAGGCCACGCTGTCGGCGGATTACCGCGCGATCGTGGCCCAGCTTTGAGGTTGTGACAGCGCAATGACAAGTTTGCATGCCGATGAGGCCTTTCTCGACCATTACCAGTTGAGCCATGATCCGTTCGCGCCCCGCGTACCTGGCTTCAAGTTCTTCCCGGCCCAGCGCAAACCGGTGCTTGGCCAACTGCACCACCTGGCGCGCTATAGCCAGTTGATGCTGGTGGTCAGCGGCCCGTTGGGCAGCGGCAAGTCGCTACTTCGCCAGGCCCTGGTGGCCAGCACCAACAAGCAGACTGTGCAAAGTGTGGTGGTGTCGGCCCGCAGCGCCAGCGACGCCTCCAGTATGCTCGCGCAGGTCGCGCAGGAGCTGGGTGTGGCCCAGCCCGAGGTGCAGGCGATCCTGTCGAAGGTGGTGCAGCTGGCACTGACCGGGCAGGAAGTGTATTTGCTGGTGGACGATGCGGAACAACTCGACGAGTCGGCACTCCAAGCGTTGCTGGAGTTGGCGGCGGGGGTTCCTGAAGGGCGTCCGCACGTGTTTCTGTTCGGTGAGCCATCGCTGATTGCCGGGCTGGATGAGCTCAATGTCGAGGAAGAACGTTTCCACATCATCGAGCTTGCGCCCTACAGTGAAGAAGAAACCCGCGAGTACCTGGAACAGCGCCTGGAAGGGGCTGGTCGGGGCATCGAGGTGTTCAGCCGTGAACAGATCGCCGATATCCATGAAAACTCCGACGGCTGGCCTGGCAACATCAATCAGGTCGCCCGTGACACTTTGATCGAAGCCATGATCGCCAGCCGCTCGACGGCCAAGCGACCAACCATGGGGTTCAAGATGCCTAAAAAACATGTGCTCGCACTGTCCGCTGTGGTCGTGGTTGCCGTTGCGGCCGCGGTATTGATGCCCAAGAAAAGCGACAAGGCCCCTGCCGAAGCGCCGGCCGCCCAGGCCCAGTTGCCGCTGGGTGACGGCAAGCAGGGTGCTGCCATCGAGTTCTCTGGCTCGTCCCAGCCAATGCCGCTGCCACTGGTTGGCCAGTCGCAGCCGGTGATGCGCGAGCCGCTGGCCCAAGCCGCAGGCATGGGCGAGGGTGAAGAGGGAGGCCCGGCTGTCGACACCGCGCTGCAGCCTGGCAACCCGCCACCCACCGTGACCACCATCGCTCCGCCACAAGGTGTGCCAGCTGGCCCGGCGCCTGCGCCGGCCCAGCCAGTTCAGTCGGTTGCGCCTGCGCCCAAGCCTGTTGCAACCCAGCCCGCGAAACCGGTTGCGCCGGCCAAGCCAGCACCAGCGCCGACCCAGGTCGCCGTGGCCAAGCCGGCCGCCAAAGCTGCCGAAAAACCAGCTGAAAAACCAGCCCCCGCTAGCGCTGGCAACAGCGGCTGGTATGCCGGACAGAAGCCGGGCAATTACGTGGTGCAGATCCTCGGTACCAGCTCCGAGGCGTCGGCCCAGGCTTACGTCAAGGCCCAGGGTGGCGACTATCGCTACTTCAAGAAAAACCTGCAGGGCAAGCCCTTGTACGTCGTGACTTACGGCAGTTTCGCCAACCGCGACGCAGCGGTAGCGGCAATCAAGAACTTGCCAGCGAAGGTCCAGGCTGGTAAACCTTGGCCACGTACCGTCGGCAGCGTCCAACAAGAGCTGGCCACGGCCCGCTGATACCTTCCGGGCGGCATCACCCTGCCGCCCAGTAGCTAAGCGAATTCTAGCTTTCGACTAGCCTGCTGCGCCCGAGCGCGGCAGGCTTTTCTGTCCCGGACTGCCGGCCACAAGCCCCTAGTTGCAGTCATGGCTGAAACGCTTCAGACTCGAGCCAAGCCGCTATCACGGCGCATGGCGCAAAAACATTCAAAATTGCGACATAAATTTTCAATGATGAGACATGAAAATTTGTGGGCGTCGCTGTCGCTGTGCAACAATGGTTTTCCATGACCACCGCAAAAAAGCTGGCGTTTGATCGGCGTGGATGGTAAGTGGTTGTTAAAAAAGAGATTTACCTCCGTTGAGAGGTGAACCTGGTGAGAATGTGTCTATGAAAACAGGTCTGTACCATCCCGAAGAATTCAAGGACAACTGTGGTTTTGGCCTGATCGCCCATATGACGGGTGTGCCGAGCCACCACCTTCTGCAAACCGCCATGCAGGCGCTGACGTGCATGACCCACCGCGGTGGCATCAATGCCGACGGCAAGACCGGTGACGGTTGCGGTCTGCTCATGCAGAAGCCCGATCAATTCCTGCGTGCCATGGCCCAGGAGCACTTCGCTGTCGAGCTGCCCAAGCAGTACGCCGTCGGCATGGTGTTCTTCAACCAGGACCCGGTCAAAGCCGAAGCTGCCCGCGCCAACATGGACCGCGAGATCGTCGCCGCTGGCCTGAAACTGGTTGGCTGGCGCAAGGTGCCGATCGACACCAGCGTACTCGGCCGCCTGGCCCTCGAGCGCCTGCCGCAGATCGAGCAGGTGTTCATTGGCGGTGAAGGCCTGAGCGACCAGGAATTTGCCATCAAGCTGTTCAGTGCCCGTCGTCGTTCGTCGGTGGCCAACGCCCACGACGCCGACCACTACATCTGCAGCTTCTCGCACAAGACCATCATCTACAAAGGCCTGATGATGCCGCGCGATCTCGCGGCGTTTTATCCAGACCTGGGTGACGAGCGCCTGCAAACCGCGATCTGCGTGTTCCACCAGCGCTTCTCCACCAACACCCTGCCGAAATGGCCGCTGGCGCAGCCGTTCCGCTTCCTCGCCCATAACGGCGAGATCAACACCATCACCGGCAACCGTAACTGGGCCGTTGCTCGTCGCACCAAGTTCGCCAATGACCAGATCCCCGACCTCGAAGAGCTCGGCCCGCTGGTCAATCGCGTCGGCTCCGACTCGTCGAGCATGGACAACATGCTGGAACTGATGGTCACCGGTGGCATCGATCTGTTCCGCGGCGTGCGCATGCTGGTACCGCCAGCGTGGCAGAACGTCGAGACCATGGACGCCGACCTGCGCGCCTTCTACGAATACAACTCCATGCACATGGAGCCGTGGGATGGCCCGGCCGGTATCGTCATGACCGAAGGCCGCCACGCGGTGTGCCTGCTCGACCGAAACGGTCTGCGCCCGGCGCGCTGGGTGACCACCACCAATGGTTACATCACCATTGCCTCGGAAATCGGCGTATGGGGCTATCAGCCTGAGGAAGTGCTGGCCAAGGGCCGTGTCGGCCCGGGCCAGATCCTTGCCGTGGACACCGAAACCGGCCAGATCCTCGACACCGACGCCATCGACAACCGCCTGAAGTCGCGGCACCCGTACAAGCGCTGGTTGCGCCAGCACGCTACGCGTATCCAGGCGACGCTGACCGACGACCAGGGTGTGGCCAGCTACGACGCTGACCAGCTCAAGCAATACATGAAGATGTTCCAGGTCACCTTCGAAGAGCGTGACCAGGTACTGCGCCCGTTGGGTGAGCAGGGCCAGGAAGCCGTTGGCTCGATGGGTGACGACACGCCGATGGCCGTGCTGTCGCAGCGCGTGCGCTCGCCGTACGACTTCTTCCGCCAGCAGTTCGCTCAGGTAACCAACCCGCCGATCGACCCGCTGCGTGAAGCGATCGTGATGTCGCTGGAAATCTGCCTGGGTGCCGAGCGCAACATCTTCCAGGAGTCCCCGGAGCACGCTTCGCGGGTCATCCTCAGCTCGCCGGTCATCTCGCCCGCCAAGTGGCGTTCGCTGATGAGCCTGGAGCGCGAAGGCTTCGACCGCCAGCTGATCGACCTCAACTATGAGCAGAGCGTGGGCCTGGAAGCGGCCATCCGCAACATTGCCGACCAGGCCGAAGAAGCTGTGCGTGGGGGCAAGACCCAGCTGGTGCTGAGCGACCGTTATATCGCCCCGGGCAAGCTGCCGGTGCATGCTTCGCTGGCCGTTGGTGCAGTGCACCACCGGCTGACCGAACAGGGCCTGCGCTGCGACAGCAACATCCTGGTGGAAACCGCTACCGCCCGTGATCCGCATCACTTCGCCGTGCTGCTGGGCTTCGGTGCCTCGGCCGTTTACCCGTACCTGGCGTATGAAGTACTGGCTGACCTGATCCGTACCGGTGAAGTGCTGGGCGACCTGGACGAAGTGTTCAAGTACTACCGCAAAGGTATCTCCAAGGGCCTGCTGAAGATCCTGTCGAAGATGGGTATCTCCACCATCGCCTCGTACCGCGGTGCACAGCTGTTCGAAGCCATTGGCCTGGCCGAGGAAGTGGTCGGCCTGAGCTTCAAGGGCGTGTCCAGCCGCATCAAGGGTGCGCGCTTCGAAGACCTGGAGAACGACCAGAAGCTGCTGGCGGCCGAAGCCTGGAGCGCGCGTAAGCCGATCCAGCAAGGTGGCCTGTTGAAGTTCGTCCACGGTGGCGAATACCACGCTTACAACCCGGATGTGGTCAACACCCTGCAAGCCGCCGTGCAGCAGGGCGACTACGCCAAGTTCAAGGAATACACCACGCTGGTGGACCAGCGCCCGGTGTCGATGATTCGTGACTTGCTCAAGGTGAAAGTGGCCGACCAGCCGCTGGCGCTGGAGCAGATCGAGCCGCTGGAGGCGATTCTCAAGCGTTTCGACTCGGCGGGTATCTCGCTGGGTGCACTGTCGCCGGAAGCCCACGAAGCGCTGGCCGAGGCCATGAACCGCCTGGGCGCACGCTCCAACTCGGGTGAAGGCGGCGAAGACCCGTCGCGCTATGGCACCATCAAGAGCTCGAAGATCAAGCAGGTGGCCACCGGCCGTTTTGGTGTGACCCCGGAGTATCTGGTCAACGCCGAAGTGCTGCAGATCAAGGTTGCCCAAGGCGCCAAGCCGGGTGAGGGCGGCCAGTTGCCGGGCGGAAAGGTCAACGGCCTGATCGCCAAGCTGCGTTATGCGGTACCGGGCGTGACCCTGATCTCGCCACCGCCCCACCATGACATCTACTCGATCGAAGATCTGGCGCAGCTGATCTACGACCTCAAGCAGGTCAACCCGCAGGCGCTGGTATCGGTCAAGCTGGTAGCCGAAGCGGGCGTGGGCACCATCGCCGCAGGTGTGGCCAAGGCCTATGCCGACCTGATCACCATCTCCGGTTACGACGGTGGTACCGGTGCTTCGCCGCTGACCTCGATCAAATACGCCGGCGCCCCTTGGGAGCTGGGCCTTGCGGAAACCCACCAGACCCTGCGTGGCAACGACCTGCGTGGCAAGGTGCGGGTGCAGACCGACGGCGGCCTGAAAACCGGCCTGGACGTGATCAAGGCGGCCATCCTCGGTGCCGAAAGCTTCGGCTTTGGTACCGCGCCAATGATTGCCCTGGGCTGCAAGTACCTGCGCATCTGCCACCTGAACAACTGCGCCACCGGCGTGGCCACCCAGAACGACAAGCTGCGCAAGGACCACTACATCGGCACCGTCGACATGGTGATCAACTTCTTCACCTTTGTCGCCGAAGAAACCCGCGAGTGGTTGGCCAAGCTGGGTGTGCGCAGCCTTGGCGAGTTGATCGGCCGTACCGACCTGCTCGAAGTGCTGCCAGGTGACACCGAACGCCAGCAGTACCTGGACCTGTCGCCGCTGCTGGGCAGCTCGCACATTCCGGCGGACAAACCGCAGTTCTGCGAAGTCGACAAGAACCCGCCGTTCGACCTGGGCGAGTTGGCCGAGAAGATGGTTGATATGGCCATGCCGGCCATCCGCGACCAGGCAGGTGGCGAGTTCAGCCTCGACATCTGCAACTGCGACCGCTCCATTGGTGCGCGTGTGTCGGGCGAAATCGCCCGCCTGCACGGCAACCAGGGCATGGCCGCGGCGCCGATCACCTTCCGCTTCAAGGGGACTGCGGGCCAGAGCTTTGGCGTGTGGAACGCTGGTGGCCTTAACCTGCACCTGGAAGGCGACGCCAACGATTACGTCGGCAAAGGCATGACCGGTGGTAAGGTCACCATCGTGCCGCCAGCCGGCAGCCCGTTCGAAACCCAGCACAGCGCCATCGTCGGCAACACCTGCCTGTACGGTGCCACTGGCGGCAAGCTGTTTGCCGCAGGTACTGCGGGCGAGCGCTTCGCTGTGCGTAACTCCGGCGCCCATGCTGTTGTCGAGGGCACTGGCGATCACTGCTGTGAATACATGACCGGCGGCTTTGTCTGCGTTCTGGGCAAGACCGGTTACAACTTCGGTTCTGGCATGACTGGCGGCTTTGCCTACGTGCTCGACATGGACAATAGCTTCGTCGACAAGCTCAACCACGAGCTGGTGGAAATCCAGCGTATCAGTGGTGAAGCGATGGAGGCCTACCGTAGCCACCTGGCGCGTGTCCTTGCCGAGTATGTGGATGAGACCGGCAGCGAGTGGGGGCGTGAGCTCTCGGAGAACCTGGACGACTACGTGCGGCGCTTCTGGCTGGTCAAGCCGAAGGCAGCCAACCTGAAGCAGCTGCTGTCCAGCACCCGTGCCAACCCGCAGTAAAAACAGCTGCAAGTGGCAAGCCTCAAGCTGCACGTAATGGCAGTGAGAGGTTTGCCCGGCTTAAGTGATCGTCTTGCGGCTTGCAGCGTGTAGCTTGCAGCTGCTGTAAAGAGGTTTTGAAAAATGGCTGAACGTCTGAACAACGACTTCCAGTTCATCGAAGTGGGCCGAAAGGACCCGAAAAAAAAGCTGCTGCGCCAGCGCAAGAAAGAGTTCGTGGAAATCTACGAACCGTTCAAGCCGCAGCAGTCCGTGGAGCAGGCGCACCGCTGCCTGGGCTGCGGTAACCCGTATTGCGAGTGGAAGTGCCCGGTACACAACTTCATCCCCAACTGGTTGAAGCTGGTCTCCGAAGGCAACATCCTGGCCGCGGCGGAACTGTCGCACCAGACCAACACCCTGCCGGAAGTATGCGGCCGTGTTTGCCCGCAAGACCGCCTGTGCGAGGGTGCCTGCACCCTGAACGACGGTTTCGGCGCGGTGACCATCGGCTCGGTGGAGAAGTACATCACCGACACCGCCTTCGCCATGGGCTGGCGCCCGGACATGTCCAAGGTCAAGCCCACCGGCAAGCGCGTCGCCATCATCGGCGCAGGCCCGGCTGGCCTGGGCTGCGCCGATGTGCTGGTGCGCGCCGGGGTAACCCCGGTGGTGTTCGACAAAAACCCTGAGATCGGTGGCCTGCTGACTTTCGGTATCCCCGAGTTCAAGCTGGAAAAGACCGTGCTCAGCAACCGCCGTGAAGTGTTCACCGGCATGGGCATCGAGTTCCGCCTGAACACCGAGGTGGGCAAGGACGTGACCATGGAACAGCTGCTCGCCGAGTACGACGCTGTGTTCATGGGCATGGGTACCTACACCTACATGAAGGGCGGCTTCCCGGGTGAAGACCTGCCGGGCGTGCATGACGCACTGGACTTCCTGATCGCCAACGTCAACCGCAACCTGGGCTTCGAGAAGTCGCCGGAAGACTTCGTCGACATGCAGGGCAAGAAAGTGGTGGTGCTGGGTGGTGGTGACACTGCGATGGACTGCAACCGTACCTCGATCCGTCAGGGTGCCAAGGCGGTGACCTGTGCTTATCGTCGTGACGAAGCCAACATGCCGGGTTCGCGCAAAGAGGTGAAGAACGCCAAGGAAGAGGGCGTGAAGTTCCTCTACAACCGTCAGCCCATTGCCATTGTGGGTGAGGACAAGGTCGAAGGCGTCAAAGTGGTCGAGACCCGCCTGGGCGAGCCTGATGCCCGTGGCCGCCGCAGCCCTGAGCCAATCCCGGGTTCCGAAGAGATCCTGCCGGCAGACGCCGTGGTAATCGCCTTCGGATTCCGCCCGAGCCCGGCACCGTGGTTTGAACAGCATGGCATTCAGCTGGACAGCCAGGGCCGTGTGGTTGCCCCGGAGAAGGGCAAGTTCAAGCACCAGACCAGCAACCCGAAAGTGTTTGCCGGTGGCGACATGGTGCGCGGTTCGGACCTGGTGGTGACTGCGATCTTCGAAGGGCGTACGGCCGCCGAGGGTATCCTGGACTACCTCGAAGTCTGATTTTCGGCCTGTTCGCGGGCATGCCCGCTCCCACAGGGTTAAGCGTAGAACCCGTGGTAGCGGGCATGCCCGCGAAGCTTTTGTATACAAAAACGCTTGATCTGTGGCATCCAATAGACAAAACACATGGTCATGGCCGTGCCTTTTGCGCTGGTGTCTGAGAAAATGCCCGCACTATTTTTCCGGATGCCGACATGACTGCCCTGAAGAACGATCGTTTCCTGCGTGCACTGCTCAAGCAACCCGTAGACGTCACCCCGGTGTGGATGATGCGCCAGGCCGGCCGCTACCTGCCGGAGTACCGCGCCAGCCGCGCCAAGGCCGGTGACTTCATGAGCCTGTGCATGAACCCGCAGTTCGCCTGCGAGGTCACCCTGCAGCCGCTGGACCGCTACCCGCTGGACGCAGCGATCCTGTTCTCGGACATCCTTACCATTCCCGATGCCATGGGCCTGGGCCTGTACTTCGAAACCGGCGAAGGCCCGCGTTTCAAGAAGGTCATCAGCACCCCCGCCGACATCGAAGCGCTGCCAGTCCCGGACCCACAGAAAGACCTCGGCTACGTGATGGACGCGGTCAGCACCATTCGCCGTGAGCTCAATGGCCGTGTGCCGTTGATCGGCTTCTCCGGCAGCCCGTGGACCCTGGCCACCTACATGGTCGAAGGCGGCTCGTCGAAGGACTTCCGCAAGACCAAGGCCATGGCCTACGACAATCCGCAAGCCCTGCACCTGCTGCTGGACAAGCTGGCCCAGTCGGTCACCAGCTACCTTAACGGCCAGATCCTGGCCGGCGCCCAGGCCGTGCAGATCTTCGACACTTGGGGCGGCAACCTGTCGGCGGCGGCCTACCAGGAGTTCTCACTGGCCTACATGCGCAAGATCGTCAGCGGCCTGATCCGCGAGCACGAGGGGCGCAAGGTGCCGGTGATCCTGTTCACCAAGAATGGTGGTTTGTGGCTGGAAAGCATCGCCGACGCAGGTGCCGACGCACTGGGCCTGGACTGGACCTGCGAAATCGGCGACGCCCGCCGCCGCGTGGGTGACAAAGTAGCCTTGCAAGGCAACATGGATCCGACCGTGCTGTACGCCAAGCCCGAGGCCATTCGCAAGGAAGTGGCGCGCATCCTGGCCAGCTACGGCCATGGCACCGGTCATGTGTTCAACCTGGGCCACGGCATTACCCCGGAAGTCGACCCGGAGCATGCCGGCGTATTCATCAATGCCGTTCACGAGCTGTCGGCGCAGTATCACCAGTGAGGTGACACGCGGAAACCATAAGCCCGGTCATGTGCCGGGCTTTTATTTTGCATTAAGTTTTAATTCAGCGATCGTCGTTAATCTGGTCCCATCGAAACCGAAACAGGACCCGATCCTCATGAAAATCCGTTATCTTGCCCTCATCCTCGCCCCCTTGTTCAGCGCTGGCGCATTTGCCGCTGGCTACACCGGCCCTGGCGCCCAGTCGGTAACCACGGTTGCCGCCGCGAACGACGCCGCCGATGACACCCCCGTCGTGCTGCAGGGCTTCGTGACCAAGAAGATCAACAACGACGACAAGTACGAGTTCAAGGACAACACCGGCACCATCACTGTCGAGATCGACGATGAGGACCTGCCGCCGACGCCGTTCAACGACAAGACCAAGGTGAAGCTGACCGGTGAGGTTGAAAAGCACCTGATGAGCCGGGAAGTGGATGTGGATATTGTCGAGATCATCAACTGATCTGATGGACTCTTCGTGGTCACGCCCGCTCCCACAGGTTGTGGGTGCAGGCGTGCCCGCGAATGCCTCACACCGTTTTGGGTGGTAACTTGCTCAGGTGCAATGCCACCAGCAATGCCACCGCCAGCAAGCTGCCAATGAACAGCCCGATCCCGTTCCAGCCCCACTGGTGCCAGAACACCCCGCCCGCCGTACCGGCCACGCTGGAGCCAGCGTAGTAGCAGAACAGGTACAGCGACGACGCCTGCCCCTTGGCCTTCAGCGCCCGGCGGCCGATCCAGCTGCTGGCCACCGAGTGCGCACCAAAGAAGCCGAAGGTGAACACCAGCATGCCCACGATCACCATCACCAGCGGACTGGCCAGTGTCATCAGCAAGCCACCTGCCATTACCACGATACTGGCCCAGAACACCTTGCGCCGGCCCAGTTTGTCCGCCAGCGCGCCGACCTGTGCCGAACTGTAGATACCCGACAGGTAAACCACCGACAGCAAGCCGACCAGCGCCTGGTTCATGTGGTAGGGCTCGGCCAGCAGGCGGTAGCCGATGTAGTTGAACAGGGTGACGAAGGCGCCCATCAGCAAGAAGGCTTCAAGAAACAGCCAGGGCAGGCCTGCATCTTTGAAGTGCATGACAAAACCGTCCAGCAGGCTGCGTGGGTTCATCGTCTGTGCGCGGAAATTGCGTGATTCCGGCAGCACCTTCCAGAACACCAGCGCGGCCACCAGGGCCAGGCCGCCAATGGTCAGCATCGCCGTGTGCCAGCTGACGAAGTCGATCAGTACGCCAGTGATGAGCCGCCCGCTCATGCCGCCAATCGCGTTGCCGCCGATGTACAGGCCCATGGCCAGGCCAATGTGTTGCGGGTGAATCTCTTCGCTCAGGTAGGTCATCGCCACTGCCGCCAGGCCGCTCAGCGACAGGCCGACCAAGGCGCGGGTGGCCAGTACCAGCTCCCAGCTGGGCATCACTGCGCTGGCCAAGGTGGACAGGGCGGCGCAGACCAGCGCGAACACCATCACGGGCTTGCGTCCGATGCGGTCAGAAATGGGGCCGGTGATCAGCAGGCCGAACGCCAGCATGGCGGTGGACACCGACAGCACCAGGCTGCTCTGCGCCGCGTTGATGGAAAACTCGTTGGATAGCAGAGGCATCATTGGCTGTACGCAGTACAGCAAGGCGAAGGTGGCGAAACCGCCGCTGAACAAGGCCAGCACGGTTTTCATGAAAGCGGGTGTGCCTTTTTCGATCCACATTTCGGTCAGGATGGCAGGTTGTGGCTCAAGGAGGAGGGGGGCTACTGCAGTTTTCACGGGCGGGTACCTCTGGCGCAATGGAAAAAAGCATATAGCTGGCTAACGATTAGATCCAATATATTGTTCGACCTATTTGAGATGTTTGGCGACTTGTTTGGAGCGGATCATGGAATTGCGTCATCTGCGTTACTTCATTGCTGTGGCCGAAGAGCTGCACTTTGGCCGCGCCGCCCAGCAGCTGGGTATTTCCCAGCCGCCCTTGAGTCAGCAGATCCAGGCTCTGGAGCAGGAGTTGGGGGCCCGGTTGTTCGACCGTACCAATCGTCGTGTCGAACTGAGCGAGGCCGGGCGATTGTTCCTCGAGGAAGCGCGCCAGGTATTGGCGCAGGTGGAGAAGGCCGCGGATGTAGCTCGGCGTGCGCAGTTGGGCGAGCTGGGCGAGATGAAAATCGGTTTCACTTCCTCGGCCCCGTTCACCTCGAAAATCCCCAAGGCCATTCATGCCTTCCGTCAACGCTTTCCGGCGGTGCACCTGAACCTCAAGGAAATGAGCAGCCGTGATGTTGCCGAAGGGGTATTCGACGAGTCCATCGAGGTGGGGTTGATGCGGCCGATGCCGCTGCCGGAGGGGTTGGTGGCCACCGAGTTGTTCCGAGAACCGTTGGTGGCGGTGATCAATGCTTCGCATCCGCTGGCTGAGGGCACTGAGCAAGGCGTCTACATGGCGGCGTTGGCCCCTGAGCCCTTCGTGTTCTTCCCGCGCAGTTATGGCAGCGGCTTGCATGCACAATTGCTGAGCCTGGCGCGGCATGCGGGTTTCAGCCCCCATTTTGCGCAAGAGGCAGGGGAAGCGATGACCATCATCGGCCTGGTCTCGGCGGGGCTGGGGGTGTCGGTGCTGCCGGCGTCGTTCCAGCGCATGCGTATAGAAGGGGTGGTGTACCGCACCTTGCTCGATGAAGAGGCGATGTCGGCGGTGTGGCTGGTGCAGCGTGAGCGCGGCCATTCGGTCATGGCCAAGGCATTTGCCGAGTTGTTGACAGGGCAGGTGGTCGGTCAGGCGTGATGCCGGGGCAATTGGCACTGGTCATTGCCCCACTGCCGCCACATACTCGGGCATTCGTTGATACACGGAGGTCAATCATGCGGCGCGTGGTGTTCAATCAGAAAGGTGGCGTGGGCAAGTCGAGCATTGCCTGCAACCTGGCGGCGGTCAGTGCCAATGAAGGCTACCGGACCTTGTTGATCGACCTGGATGCCCAGGCGAACTCGACCCAATACCTCACCGGCCTGACCGGCGAGGACATCCCCATGGGCATCGCCGACTTCTTCAAGCAAAGCCTTTCCAGCGGGCCGTTCAGCAAGAAGAACAAGGTCGATATCTACGAAACCCCATTCGACAACCTGCATGTGGTCACCGCCACTGCCGAGCTGGCCGACCTGCAGCCAAAGCTGGAGGCAAAACACAAGATCAACAAGCTGCGCAAGTTGCTCGACGAGCTGGACGAGGATTACGAGCGTATTTACATCGATACCCCGCCGGCGCTTAATTTCTATGCGGTTTCTGCGCTGATCGCTGCCGATCGCGTGCTGATTCCCTTCGACTGCGACAGCTTTTCGCGCCAGGCCCTGTATGGCCTGCTGGCCGAGATCGAAGACCTCAAGGAAGACCACAACGAAGACCTGGTGGTCGAAGGCATCGTGGTCAACCAGTTCCAGTCACGTGCCAGCCTGCCACAGCAGATGCTCGACGAGCTGTTGGCCGAAGGGTTACCGGTGCTGCCGGTGTACTTGGGCAGCTCGGTGAAAATGCGCGAATCGCACCACGCCAGCCTGCCGCTGATTCACCTGGAGCCGCGGCACAAGCTGACTCTGCAGTTTGTCGAGCTGCATTCGCTGCTTGAGGAGAATGCTTAAACCCCGTGGTTACGCAGCCACTCCAGCAGGGACTGGAGTGGAAACGCCCCGGCCTGCCGGCTGACTTCGCGGCCGTTCTTGAACAGCAGCAGGCTGGGGATCGAGCGTATGCCCAGTTGCCCAGCGAGGTTACGGTTGGCTTCGCTGTCGAGCTTGGCCAGGCGGCAGCGGCCTGCAAGCTTCCGGGCGGCCTCTTCGAAGGTGGGGGCAAATGACTTGCACGGGCCGCACCAGTCGGCCCAGATGTCGACCAGCAGCGGCAGGTCGCCTTTGATCTGGCTGGCATAGCTGGCTTCGGTGAGCTCGAAAGGGGTGCTCAACAGCACGTCCTGTTTGCAGCGACCGCATTTCGGCGCATCGCCCAGGCGCTCGGCGGGCAGGCGGTTGAGGCCGTTGCAGTGGGGGCAGGGGATTACCAGTGGGTCGGTCATTTCATCTCCAGTAGGTCTATCGCGGTTCCCTGTAGGAGCGGGTTCACCCGCGAAGAATGCGACGCGGTGCATGGCACCGGCTTCGCCGGTAAAACCGCTCAGGATTCGGCGCTAATCAGGAAGAGCAGCTGATTTCCAGGTGCTTGCCCCACTCCGGCGGTCGCTCGGCGTAGGCCTGCATCCCGGGCTGTTCCTCGAACGGCCTGGTCAGGACTTGGTGCAGCCGTCGAACTTCACTGTAATCCCCCGCCTCGGCCGCTTCGATGGCTTTCTGCGCCAGGTAGTTGCGCAGCACGTACAGCGGGTTTACCGCATGCATCCGCTCACGGCGGCCTTCGGCATTGCCGGGTTCACGCCCACAGCGGGCCAGGTAGTCTGCGCCCCAGGCATCGAAGCCGGCCAGGTCGATAAAGTCATCGCGCGCCACCTTCAGCGCCTCGGCCACCGGCTGCTCACCCAGTTTGCGGAAGAACAGGCTGTAGTCCACGCCACCGCGTTGCATGCACTGCAGCAGGCGCTCGACCAGCGCCATGTCATCATCTTCGGCGGTGGTCAGCCCCAGGCGCCGGCGCATCAGGTCCAGGTAATGGGCCTGGTACAGCGGCAGGAACAGGCCCAACGCGTCCTTCAGTGGCTCAACTTCGATCACGGTGGTCAGTGCCTGGGCCAGCGCGCTGAGGTTCCAGTGGGCGATGGGCACTTGGTTGGCGTAGCTGTAGCGGCCTCGATCGTCGGAGTGGTTGCAGATGAAGTTGGCGTCGAAGTCATCCAGGAACGCATAGGGGCCAAAATCGAAGGTGATGCCGAGGATCGACATGTTATCGGTGTTCATCACGCCGTGGCAGAAGCCATACGCCTGCCAGCGGGCGATCAGTTCGGCATTGCGCTCGACGATGGTGCGGAACATGGCCAGGTAAGGCTGCTCGGCGTCACGGCATTCGGGATAGTGCTGTTCCAGCACATGGTCGATCAACACGCGCTGCTGCTCGGGCTGCTTGGTGTAGTAGAAGTACTCGAAATGACCGAAACGCACATGGCTCTGCGCCAGGCGCGTCAGCATGGCCGCGCTTTCACGGGTTTCGCGCCACACCGGGGTGCTGGAACCGATCACGCACAGTGCCCGGCTGGTAGCGATACCCAGGGCGTGCAGGGCTTCGGAGGCGAGGAACTCGCGAATCGACGAGCGCAGCACGGCGCGGCCGTCACCCATGCGGGAGTAGGGTGTCTGGCCGGCGCCCTTGAGGTGCAGGTCCCAGTGTTCGCCTGCGTCGTTGAGCACTTCGGCCAGTAGCAGGCCACGGCCGTCGCCCAGACGTGGGTTGTACGAGCCGAACTGGTGGCCGGAATAAACCATCGCCCGAGGGTCGGCCTCTTCCCACAGTTTGTGGCCGCTGAACAGTTCGGCGAACACCGGCAGCTCGGCCTGGGCGGGGTCGAGGTCGAGCAAGGCCATGGCCGACTCGCTCGCTACCACCAGGCGCGGGTCTGCAATGGGCTCGGGCAGCACCTGGGTGGAGAACGCATCGCCCAGGCGGGCGAAGCGGTTGTCGAAGGTGAGTTGGTCGAGGGCTTTCACGGGACTGCTCCTTGGAATCGGTGCCAATGGGGCCGCTTGGCGGCCTTTCGCGGGTGAACCCGCCCCCACAGCGGCCAGCGCCCGATGTAGGAGCGGGTTTACCCGCGAACGAGGGCGAAGCCCTCGTAGCCATTTTGCACACAATAAAGTATTCGAGCCTATTCAGGCCGAAGCAGTGCCATCCGATTTTGGCTGTTCCATCGGAATCAATTGCTGTTTGCTGCCCTTGGCGTCCATCAGGAATACCTCTACCTGGCGTACCGAGATCTTGATGTTGTGGGCCTTGAACTCGCGGTTGATGTAGCGGTTGATCTCGTCCAGCGTCGGGTTGCGGTCGCCCAGGTCACGCACGTGCATGCGCAGTTCGTGGTCCAGCGAGCTCTCGCCGAAGTTGAGGAAGTACACGATCGGTTCCGGATCCTTGAGCACGCGTGGGTTCTCATGCGCGCCCTTGAGCAGCAGGTCGCGCACCAGGTCGAGGTCTGAGCCATAGTCGATGCCCAGCTTCAGCGTCACCCGGGTGACCGTATCGGTCAGCGACCAGTTGATCAGTTGGCCAGTGATGAAGGTCTTGTTGGGGACGATGATGTCCTTGCGGTCGAAGTCGGTGATGGTGGTGGCACGGATGCGGATCTTGCTTACCGTGCCCGACAGGTTGCCGATGGTGATGGTGTCGCCAATCCGTACCGGGCGCTCGAACAGGATCATGATGCCGGAGATGAAGTTGGCGAAGATTTCCTGCATGCCGAAGCCCAGCCCTACTGACAGCGCAGCCACCAGCCATTGCAGCTTGTCCCAGCTCACCCCCAGGGTCGACAGGGTGCTGACGATGCCGATGCCGACGATGGTGTACGACAACAGCGTGGTGGTGGCGTAGGCACTGCCCTGGGCCAGGTTCAGGCGAGACAGCACCAGTACTTCCAGCAAGCCTGGCAAGTTGCCGGCCAGGGCGAAAGTGATGCCGACGATCACCAGCGCGCCGAGCAGATCGCCGAGGCTGATCGGTACCATGCTGGCGGCGGCGCCGGTGCCGCTGGTGTATTCGTAGAGGACGAAATTGTTGAGGTAGGCGAACACCGAGATCAGGTCGGCCCACACCCAGTACAGGCCGGCGATGAAGCCGCCGAGCAGGGCCAGGCGGATCAGGCGCAGCGACTGCTGGTTGACCTGTTCGATATCCAGCGTTGGCTCTTCGGTGATGACTTCGCCATCCAGCCCTTCCTTGGCTGCCGCACGCTTGGTCAACGCACGCTGGTAGGCCAGGCGTCGTGCAGCCACCGACAGGCCGCGCACGAAGGCGGCCTCGATCACCAGCCAGAACAGCAGCAGGTACAGGGTGTAGATGAGTCGGTCGGTAAGCTTCAGTGCCGTGTAGTAGTAGCCGAAGCACACGGCGACGAACAGGGCGATGGGCAGGGCGGTGAACGCTACCCCCACCGCCCTGCGGAACAGCGAGGTGTCACGGTGTGCCGGGCTGCTGAGCAGCAGGCGGCTGA
>NZ_BCBP01000082.1:0-25623 GCF_001753955.1 Pseudomonas sp. NBRC 111139 | reverse complement strand
CCCCCTCGAAAATCCAACAACGAAGACCCTGCAAATCCAGAACCAAACTCTTACTACTCCTGACCACCCCAACCCCAACACCCGCGTTAACCTTCATTTAATCAACCCCAGCCAGCATGGCCCCATTCCCAGATCTGCCAAGGCGAAGACATGCGCGTTCTCCTGCTCTTCCTCACACTCCTACTGGCCGGCCCGTTGCAAGCCAACCCGTTCGATGTGAAACCAGACTTCCTGCCGGTTGACCAAGCCTTCGTGCTCACCCACGACCGCCAGGCCGACGGCCAGATGCGCCTGTACTTCCAGATCAAGCCGGGCTACTACCTGTACCAGAAGCGCCTGAAGTTCGATGGCCTGCCCACCGAGCAACACCCGCAACTGCCACCGGCACTCAACCATCACGACGAGTTCTTCGGCGACAGCGCGGTATACCGCGACGAGCTTGAACTGCTATTGCCTGCCAACGCCCAGGGTCAGTTGCGCCTGGGCTGGCAGGGCTGCGCCGACGCCGGCCTGTGCTACCCGCCGCAAACCACCTCGATCGACTTGGGTGGCAGCGTAACGCCGGCCGCCGAGCAAGCCAGCGACCAGGCCCTGGCCAGCGGCCTGCAACAAGGCCACCTGGCCTGGAGCCTGCTGGCGTTCTTCGGCCTTGGCCTGCTGCTGGCGTTTACCCCCTGCTCGTTGCCGATGCTGCCGATCCTGGCCGGGCTGGTGCTGGGCAATGGCGCCAGTGCCCGGCGCGGCTGGCTGCTGGCCGGGGTCTATGTGCTGAGCATGGCCCTGGTGTACGCCGGGCTGGGGGTGGTTGCTGCCCTGCTGGGTGCCAGCCTGCAAGCCTGGCTGCAGCAACCCTGGCTGCTGGGCAGCCTGGCGGGGCTGTTCGTGCTGCTGGCACTGCCGATGTTCGGCGCCTTCGAACTGCAACTGCCTGCCGCCCTGCGCGACCGCCTGGACCGCGCCGGGCAAGGTACCCGTGGCGGCAACCTGTATGGCGCGGCATTGCTCGGGGCGTTGTCCGGCCTGTTACTCGGCCCGTGCATGACTGCGCCGTTGGCCGGTGCGCTGCTGTACATCGCGCAGAGCGGCGACGTGCTGCAAGGCGCGCTGGTGCTGTTCAGCCTCGGCCTGGGCATGGGCGTGCCGCTGCTGTTGCTGGTAACCCTGGGCAACCGTTATCTGCCGCGCCCGGGTGCGTGGATGAACCGGGTCAAGGGTGTGTTCGGTTTCGTGTTCCTGGCCATGGCGCTGTACACCGTGCGCAGCCTGCTGCCTGCGACCTTGCTGCTGGCACTGAGCGGCGCCTGGCTGATCGCCCTGGCCTGGGCTGCCTGGCCGGCCCTGCAACGGCTGCCGGCGTTGCGTGCAGTACCGTTGCTCGGCGCGCTGTGGGGCGGCCTGTTGCTGGTCGGTGCGGCAGCAGGCGGCGACGACCTCTGGCAGCCACTAAGCCCGTTCGCCGGTGGCGTCGCCGCGACAGCCCCAAGCCAACACGCCGAAGACCGCTTCGTCACCGTCAGCCGCCCCGAAGACCTGCAACGTGAGCTGGATGCGGCCAAAGCCCGCGGCCAGTGGGTGATGCTCGACTACTATGCCGACTGGTGTGTGTCGTGCAAGGTCATGGAAAAGCAGGTGTTCGCCCGCAGCGACGTGCAAGCCGGACTGGCCGGTGTACACCTGCTGCGCCTGGACGTGACCGCCGACAGCCCTGCCAGCAAGGCCCTGCTGCAGCGCTATCAGGTACCCGGCCCGCCCAGCATTATCTGGATCGGCCCGGAAGGCGAAGAACGCCGCGCGCGACGCATCACCGGTGAGGTGGACGCAGCCGCGTTCCAGCAACACTGGGTCCAGACCAGGAGTCAAGGCTGATGCTGACCGTAACACTCGGGCCACTGACCATGGCCCTCAACCACCTGCTGATGCTCACCGCCCTGGTGATCGCCAGCGTGGTCGGCTGGTGGGTCGCCCGACGTGGCGGCGAGAGCCCGGAATCGGCGCTGTTCAACCTGTTCCTGATCGGCCTGCTGTGTGCCCGCGCCGGCTTCGTGCTGGCCTACTGGCCGATGTACCGGGACGACCCGCTGCAAATCATCGACATTCGCGATGGCGGCTTCCTGTTCTGGTCGGGCCTTGCCGGCATCGTGCTCGGAGCCCTGTGGCAGGGCTGGCGCCACCCCGGCCTGCGCCGCCCGCTAGGCTGGGCGCTGTTCAGCGGCGCACTGTTCTGGGGCCTGGCCAGCCTCGGCGGCCACCTGTACAGCAAAGGCACCGAACTGCCCGAACTGAGCCTGCGCAACGCCGGCGGCCAGGCCGTGGCATTGCACAGCTACCGCGGCAAGCCGCTGGTCATCAACATCTGGGCCACCTGGTGCCCGCCGTGTCGGCGTGAGATGCCAGTGCTGCAACAGGCACAAAGCGATTACCCGCACGTGACCTTCCTGTTCGTCAACCAGGGCGAAACCCCGGAAAACGTCAGCACCTTCCTCGCCACCACCGGCCTGAGCCTGACCCACGTGCTGTTCGACGGCACCGGCCTGCTGGCCCAGCGCGTCGGCTCCATGGCCTTGCCCACCACCCTGTTCTACGACGCCAACGGGCGGCTGGTTGGCAGCCACCTGGGCGAGCTGTCCCGGGCCAGCCTGCGCCACGCCCTGGAACCTTTCGACCGGGCCCTTGCGCCCGCCCCTGCCGCACAAGGAAACTGACATGCGATTGACTGCACTGCTGCCCCTGTCCCTGGCCCTGCTGGCCGCCCCTGCCCTGCAGGCCGAAGAACTGCCCAAGGCGGTTCAGCAACTGCAAGCCAAGGGCGCCGTGATCAAGGGCAGCTTCGATGCGCCCAACGGCCTGCGTGGTTATGCCGCCGAGTACCAGAACAACGCCCTGGCCCTGTACCTGACCCCCGACGGCAAGCACGTGCTGGTCGGCAGCCTGTTCGACGAACAGGGCAAGGACCTGAGCGCCGAGCCGCTGCAAAAGCTGGTCTACGCGCCGATGAGCAAGGAAATCTGGGCGAAAATGGAAAAGACCGCGTGGATCGCCGACGGCAAGGCCGACGCGCCGCGCAAGGTGTACCTGTTCAGCGACCCGAACTGCCCGTACTGCAACATGTTCTGGGAACAGGCGCGGCCCTGGGTGGAGTCGGGCAAGGTGCAGTTGCGCCATATCATGGTCGGCATCATCCGCGAGGACAGCCCGGGCAAGTCAGCGGCACTGCTGGCGGCGAAAGACCCGTCCAAGGCACTGCAACAGCATGAGAAGGCCGGCAAGGCCAGCACCCTGAAGGCGCTGGAACAGGTGCCAGAGGCTGTGCAACAGAAACTGGCGGCGAACATGGCGTTGATGGAAGAGATGGGATTGCAGGCGACCCCAGCCATTTTCTATCAGGATGAGCAAGGCAACCTGCAAAGCCAGCAAGGGGCACCACGGCCGGAGATGCTGGGGAAGATTCTGGGCAAGCGCTAGTGCATGTGGTGGGGCACAGATCGAGCGCCACGAAGCAGGTGACGCGGGGCATGGCACCGGCTACGCCGGTGTTCGCGAGTGAACCCGCTCCTACGGGGCGCGCGCTAACGGCTGGATTTTGCGCCAGGCATGTGATCGCAAGGCCTGCGCGGTCGGGCGTAGGAGCGGGTTTACCCGCGAAAGGGCCGGACCTGCTGGCCAATTTCCACCAGCCGTTCACCGTTGCCGCCGCCACTGTATTCGCGGGTAAACCCGCTCCTACGCTGATCGGGGGTGGAGACACATTGGTGATTGGACGCAGGCCGTTCTTTCGCAAGCAGTAAATCTCCCGGCCCGGCAAATCTACCCCGCGCAGATTTCAATCTGCCACTCAACAAATCTAGCAACAATTATTCGGCACCCCCTGTCGTTAAACATCGTCTGCTTGCTTCCCTTACTCAAATCCCACACACACGCACAACAAAGAACACTCGGGCGCTCACAACAGAGCGTTCGAGCATCAAAAACAGAAACTTCTTACACAATTAGAAGAAAAAATAAGTCCCAAAAAACATTATCAGGTTTAAGTAAGACCCTTCTGAAGAATTTTCCCACAAAAATAGCTTTAAACCGAACACTCCAATATCACGCCCAGCCACGCCATCCCCACCGAAAGCTTGACTTGAAACAACCGAACGCCTAAACCTCCATACCCGTACATTTCAGACCACACCAAAAACCAGGAGACACTCATGAAAAATCAATATGGCATTAGCCTCATGGCATTGGCTTCGACACTCACTGCGAAATCAAACAACACGCAACCATGACACCAAAATGGTCTACTCATGAACCCAAACCACTGTATCCGCAGCGCAAAAAAAATCACGACAATCACAAAAATCTTGACCACTGAGCACTTGAGGGAGCCCACATCGCTTCTTTGGTCAGCGCTGGCCCCTTGCATACTCTTCATCATCACCCAGCCAACGCATGCAGCCTCGACCTATACCGCTTCAGCCGCCTGGTTCTACTCATACATCTCTGCCACCCTCGCGTTCTTTGGATTCAGCTTCTACCTCATCGGCAGGAGGGAAAGTGGCTTCACGCGGTCCTTCATCTACCAACATAGCGCAATCAAGCTATTCCTGACCGCCCACACACTCAGTTATTTTTTATTGAGCTCGCTTTACGCCACACTATTCTACCTCTTGACCAAACCCTTACGAGGTCACTACTCACTTCCTGAATACCTCTATCTGATGGCATGCTTCTACACCAGCTACCTCATGTTCACCTGTATCGGCCTGGGGATCGCTGCGCTGCCGATAAAATTCAGCACAGCCAGCACACTTTTCTCACTCATGTCATTTCTCATGCTGGTCTCCGGATACACCGGTGCCACGCTGGGGCACGATGCTTCGCATACGCTAACGCTGATCAACCCGCTCTTTCTAAGCGCGCAGATCTTCCATGGCGAAATGCCCCTTCTCAACAGTTTCCTGACTGCACTTTCGGCCTCTGCAGCCTCGACATATCTGACCGGAAGGTATTTCAGAATCCAACCCATATGGAGCCGATACTGATGGACATTTTAACTATAAACAACCTTCACTTCGGATACAGCGGAAACCCGCTGCTGAAGGACATTGAACTCACTATAAAAGCGGGGGAACTGGTCGGTATTCTGGGCAACAACGGGGCCGGAAAGACAACCCTTTTCGACCTCATCTGTAAAATAAAGAAGCCGACAAAGGGTGCTATTTCCAATTTATCCAGGCGTCAGGCCTATTTGACGCAAATCCTTACACCGCCCCCATTGCTCCGCATGAACGAAGCGGGCAAGCTTATCACCAGCCTGACCCCCAACGTTTCCCCAGATCACACAGAGATTCTCTCGAAACTAGCCAAATGGTCCCCGTCACTGTCCAAGCGATATGCAGAAATTGCCAAGAAAAAAGCCGCCAATTGCAGCTACGGTGAAATTCGCAGCTACTTCACGCTGACCTTGTTGCTTTTAAACAGTGACTTGATCATTCTTGACGAGCCAACGGCTGGCGTAGACCCTGAATTTCGACACTATATATGGCTCGGTATAAAAAGCGCGTGCGCGGAAGGTGCGAGCGTGCTGATAGCTTCTCATTACACAGAGGAAATCACGAAAAACTGCCAGCGCTTTTATATGCTCGCAAACAAGCGACTGGAAGCGTTTGACAGTGGTGGACAGTTCATGGAACGCCACCATGCCAAATCGCTGGATGAAGCCTTTATCAATGCTTCGGTCTAGGTACCGTGGCCATTGAGAGGGGGCGCCAAGCGCCCCTGCCCATCACAGCCCCTCCAGTTCCGCCATCAGGTCACTGAGCCGGTCGACCTTGTCATCATCCAGCGCACTGACCTGCAGCCCCTGTACATACTCGGCCAACGCCTCCACCGTGCTGCACTCGAACATCGCCCGCAGCGGCACGTTCAGCTGTAGCTGCTTCTGCACCCGCGAAGCGATCTGCGTGGCCAGCAGCGAATGCCCGCCCAGCTCGAAGAAGTTGTCGTGCACCCCCACCCGCTCGGCTTTGAGCACATCGGCCCAGATGCCCGCCAACAGGTCCTCCAATTCGTTGCGTGGCGCCTGATAGGCCTGACTGTATTGGCCGCCGATGTCGATGGCTGGCAGGGCCTTGCGGTCGAGCTTGCCGTTGGCGTTGTGCGGCAAGCTGTCGAACCAGCCCCAATGCAACGGCACCATGTACTCCGGCAACTCGGCACGCAGTCGTTGCTTGACCTGCTCCAGCAACGCGGCATCGGCACTGACGCCCTGGTGCGCCACCAGGTAGCCAACCAGATGCTTGCCGTTCACGCCCTCCTGCACCGCCACAGCGGCATCGCGAATTTCCGCCTGCTCATGCAGCCGGGCCTCGATTTCGCCCAGTTCGATGCGATAGCCGCGAATCTTCACCTGGTGGTCGATGCGCCCGACATATTCCAGCACGCCGTCCGGGCGTTGCCGCGCCAGGTCACCGGAACGGTACAGGCGCTCTCCCGGTGCCCCGTAAGGGTGAGGAATGAACGCCAGTGCCGTGCGCACCGGGTCACCGACGTAGCCACGGCCTACACCCGTACCCGCCACGCACAGTTCGCCCACCGCCCCCAGCGGCACCAGCGCCTGGTCCTCGCCGAACAGGTACAGGCGGTTGTTGTCGGTTGGCGTACCGATGGGCAGGTAGCTGCCTTGGGTCGAGGCGGCATCGACGCGGAAGAACGCCACGTCATCCGAGCACTCCGCCGGGCCATAGGCATTGACCAGGCCGATTTGCGGGTAGCGCTGCAGCCACTGCGCCGCCAGCTCCGGTGGCATGGCCTCGCCGGTCGGCAGCATCCAGCGCAGGCCGTCGAGGGCCTGGTGGTCGCTGGCCAGCATGCCCTGAATCAGGGACGGCACGCTCTCCAGCACGGTAATGCCGGTGGCCTGCACGTGCGCCAGCAGGCCATGCGGGTCGTGGGCGATGGCGTTAGGCACGATCTCTACCTGAGCGCCGAACAGCGGCGCAGCCAGGAACTGCCAGACCGAGATGTCGAAGCTTTGCGAGGCGGTCTGGGCAATCACGTCCTGCTCGCTCAGCGCCAGGTACGGCACCTTGCTGAGCTGGTTGTTGAGCATGCCGCGCTGCTCGACCATCACCCCTTTCGGCAGCCCGGTCGAGCCTGAGGTGTAGATCACATAGGCGAGGTTGTCCGGGCCACTGTGGATACCGGGATTGTGGCTTGCGATCGGGTTGGCCTGGACGTCTTCCCAGACCAGCAGTTGCGGCCGCAGCGCAGCCTCCAGCTCACCGAGCAACTGCCGCCCCTGCTCGGCGCAGGCCGCGCTGCACACCAACACTGGCGTGCGGCTGAGCTGGATGATGCTTTGCAGGCGCGCCGCCGGCAGGCCCGGGTCCAGCGGCAGGTAGCCGGCGCCGGCCTTGAAGCTGCCGACAATCATGCCCAGCAGCGGCAACCCACGCTCGGCAAGCAGTGCCACTGGCTGGTCCACGCAGACGCCGGCAGCCACCAGCGCATGGCCCAGGCGGTTGGCCGCCAGGTTCAGCCCGGCGTAATCATAGGATGCCTCCAGGCAGCGGGCCACGGTACGCTGTGGATGCGCCACGACCTGCGCTTCGAACTGCGCGATGTAGCTCTGTTCCAGCGGATAAACCCGCTCGGTCCGGTTGCAGTCCTCCAGCAGGAAGCCTTGCTCCTGGGCGCTCAGCAGCGCTAGCTCGCTCACCTCCCCTTCAAAACCTTGTACCAGCGCCAGCAGCAGGCGCTTGAACTCGGCCAGCAGGCGCTCGACGGTCGGGTAATCGAAGTAACGCTGGTCAAACGACAGGTGCAGGCCCAGGTCATCACCCGGGTAACACACCGCCGTCAGCGGGAAGTTGGTGTGGGTACGGCCCGAGTCGGAGCTGGCGTTCAGGTGCTGGGCGTGATCGAGCACGGCGGTTTCAACCGGCGCATTCTCGAACACGAACAGGCTGTCGAACAGCGGCTGGCCCTTGGGCAGCTCGCTGCACGCCTGGATCGCCACCAGCGGCAGGTATTCGTACTCGCGCAGCTCCATGTTGCTTTGCAGCAGGCCTTGCAGCCACTGGCGCACACTGCAGCGCTCACCCGCCGCGGGCAACTGCACGCGCAGGGCCACGCTGTTGATGAACAGGCCGACGGTGCGCTGCATCTGCGGCATGCTCACCGGGCGCCCGGCCACGGTTACGCCAAAGGCCACGTCGCGGTCGCCGCTGTAGCGCGACAGCACCAGGGCCCAGGCCGCCTGGGCGAAAGTATTGACGGTGAGCTGATGGGCCTGGGCCAGTTCGCGCAGACGCACGCCATCATTCACCTCAAGGCGGGTATAACAATCGCCGACGACCATGCCGCTACCGGCGTGGTCATGGCGCAGCGGGCGGTCGCTCGGGATGGCTGTGGCACGTTCGAAGCCGGCCAGGTTGGCCTGCCACCAGGCACGTGCTTCGTCCAGGCCCTGGCGTTGCAGCCAACCGATGTAATCGCGGTAACGCGGTGGCACCGGCAGTTGGGCCTGACGGCCTTCGCCAAGGGCCTGGTAGACCTCGAAGAAATCGTTCATCAACAGCGAGCGGCACCAGGCATCGATAAGGATGTGGTGGTTGCTCATCATGAACCAGTAGCGTTCATCGGCCACGCGCACCAGGCGCAGGTGGAACGGTGCCTCGCTGAGCAAGGCAAAGCCGGCCTCGCGCTCCTGCTTGTGCAGGGCCTGCAGGCGCTGCTCCTGGGCATCGTCGGCCAGGCCGCGCCAGTCCTGGTAGTCCACCGCCAGGTTGCCCGGCTTGTGGATGATCTGCAGCATCGCCTCGCCGCTGTTCCAGCTGAACGAGGCGCGCAACGCTTCGTGGCGCGCCACCACGGCCTGCCAGGCCTGGGCGAAACGCTCGGGGTCGAGGGCGCTGTTGATGCGGTAGCGGTCCTGCATGTAGTACAGGCCAGTGCCCGGCTCCAGCAGGGTGTGCAGCAGCATGCCTTCCTGCATCGGCGTCAGCGGGTAAACGTCCTCGATCTGCGCGGCCGGGACCGGCAATGCGTCGATCTGCTCCTGAGTCAGGTGCGCCAGCGGGAAGTCCGATGGGGTGAAGCTGCCATTGCCATCGGCCAGGCAATGCGCGACCAGCGCCAGCAGCTCCTGACGATAGGCCTCAGCCAGACCCGCGATGGTCTGCTGGTCGTAGCGCTCGGCGCTGAAGGTCCAGCGCAGTTGCAGAGCACCGCCATACACCTGGCCATCGACGCTCAACCAGTTGGGCAACGGCGCATCGAGGTCATGTGCTAACCCGGCCGGGGCTTCCAGGGGCTGGAACAAGGCCGCACTGTCGAACTGCTGGTCGAACTGGCCCAGGTAGTTGAAGGTGATGCGCGCCTGCGGCAAAGCCGCCATCTGCTCGCGCCCGGCGGCATCCGCCAGGTAGCGCAGTACGCCGTAGCCCAGGCCCTTGTGCGGTACATGGCGCAGTTGTTCCTTGATGCGCTTGATCGAGCCGGCCCGCGCCGCGTCGTCTTCACCTGGCAGCGGACGCAGGCTCAGTGGGTAGGCATTGGTGAACCAGCCGACGCTGCGGGTCAGGTCCATGTCTTCGAACAACCCGTCACGGCCATGGCCTTCGAGCTGCACCAGCACTTCTTCATCGCCGCTCCAGCGGCACAAGGCCCGCGCCAGTGCAGTCAACAGCAGGTCGTTGACCTGGGTGTGGTAAGCCGCCGGGGCCAGTTGCAACAGCTGCCGGGTTTGCTCCACGTCCAGGCCGATGGCCAGGGTTTGAGCGTGGCGATGCAAATTGCCGCCCTGCGGATGGTCGCACGGCAATTCGCGACGCACACCGCCCAGCTGGCCTTGCCACCAGGCCAGTTCGTCACGCAGCGAATCGCTGCCGGCGTAGCTGGCCAGGCGCGCGGCCCAGTCGCCGACGGCGTGGGTCTTGGCCGGCAGAGGCTGGCCACGGTACAGCGCCTGCAGGTCTTCCAGCAGCACCCGCCAGGACACGCCATCAACCACCAGGTGATGAATCGCCAGCAGCAACCGCTGAGAGCCCTGCCCGTCACGCACCAGCAAGGCGCGCAGCAGCGGCCCCTGTTGCAGGTCCAGGCTGCGCTGCACGTCATTGTAGAGTGCCTGACAATCATTGAAATCGGCGACAGTGGCGCTCCACAGCAGTTGCTCGGCGCCAGGCTGCACGTACTGAGCCTGCCAGCGGCCCTGGGCGCCGCTGAAGCGCAGGCGCAGGCTGTCATGGTGCTGCACCAGCGCAGCCAATGCCTGTCCAAGGGTGGCCTCAACCAAGGGTTGGCGCACCTCCAGCAGCACGGCCTGGTTCCAGTGTTGCGGCTGTGGCACGTCACTGTCGAAGAACCAGTGCTGGATCGGCATCAGCCCGGCCTGGCCCTGGCGCAGGCCTTGCTCGACGGTGCTCGCGGCTTCGCTGAGCTGAACCACAGTTGCCAGGGTCTGGATGGTCTGATGCTGGAACAGGTCGCGTGGGGTGAATTGCAAGCCGGCCTGCCGGGCGCGGCTGACCACCTGAATCGACAGGATCGAGTCGCCCCCCAGCTCGAAGAAGTTGTCCTGCACGCCGACCCGGGCAACGTTGAGCACATCGCGCCAGATCTGCGCCAACTGTGCTTCCACCTCATTGCCAGGAGCCTGGTATTGCTGCCGCGCCTGCTCAAGGTCCGGCAGCGGCAGCGCACGGCGGTCGAGCTTGCCGTTGCCCATCAGCGGCAGGCTATCGAGCAGCACCAGGTGCGCAGGCACCATGTAGTCGGGCAGGTGCTGGCGGGCATCGGCTTTCACCGCTTCGCGCAGCAGTTGTTGCACGTCGTTAACGGCGGTGGCCTGCCTGCACACCAGATAGCCCACCAGTTGCTTGCCGCCCGGCAAGTCCAGCGCCAGCACGACGGCCTCGTCGACATCCTCGTGCGCTTGCAGGCGGCTCTCGATTTCGCCCAGTTCGATGCGGAAGCCGCGGATCTTCACCTGCTGATCAGCACGGCCGACATACTCCACCAGGCCATCGGTACCCAGGCGTACCAGGTCGCCGGTACGGTACAGGCGCCCGCCTTCGGCACTGAACGGGTCGGCGACAAAGCGCTCGGCAGTGAGGCCTGGCCGGTCGTGGTAACCCTGGGCCAGGCCGGCACCGCCGACGTACAGTTCGCCAATACCGCCTTGCGGCAACAAGGCCAGATCCTCGTCGAGGATGTAGGCCGTACGGCTACCGATGACGCGGCCGATCGGTACGCTGCCAAGGTCTGCTGGCAAGGCCTCTGGGGCCAGGCACGCCAGCGGCATGACCACGGTTTCGGTCGGGCCGTAGGCATTGAAGCACTGCTGCGGCGCAAAGGCCTGGCGAATACGCTGCAGGTGCTCGCCGGTCAGCGCCTCGCCCCCGGTAATCACCAGGCGTACCGGCAATTGTTCGCCCCGCCCGCCCAGGTACTGCGCCAGCTGGCTGCCGTAGCTGGGGGTAAAGCCCAGAATGCTCACCTGCTGCTCGCGCACCAACTGGCAGATGTCCTCGGCGCCCCACTGCCCCTGGGCGCGCAATACCACGCGCGCACCACACAACAGCGGCACCCACAGGCGCTCGCTGGCAGCGTCGAAGTTGATGGAATAGAAGTGCAGCTCGCAGTCATCGCTGCGCATGCCGAATGCAGCGATCACCGCCTGGCAGTGCATGGCGAACTCGCCATGGCTGACCACCACGCCCTTGGGTTTGCCGGTAGAGCCTGAGGTGTAGATCAGGTAAGCCTGGTGCTGCGGCAGGCTGAGGTTGTCCAGCGGCGCATCGCTGTACGCCGCCAGGCTGGCGGCATCATCTTCCAGGCTCCAGCTGGCCACGCCTTCAGGCAACTCGCCCAGGGTGTGCAGTAGCGCACGCTGGCTGAGCAGCAAGCCGATGCGGCTGTCTTCGATCATGTAGCGCAGGCGGTCGAGCGGGTACTCGGGGTCGAGCGGTACATAGGCGCCGCCGGCCTTGAGGATGGCCAGCAGGCCGACGACCATTTCCAGCGAGCGCTCCAGCGCCAGGCCCACCCGCACCTGCGGGCCGACACCCCGTTCGCGCAGGGCACGCGCCAGGCGGTTGGCCTGCTGGTCGAGCTCGGCGTAGGTCAAGTGCTGGCCGGCGAAGGTCAACGCGCCAGCCTGTGGCGTGCGCGCGGCCTGGGCGGCGAACAGACCGTGGAGGGTCTGGCCAAGGTCGAAATCGTGTTCGCCCTGCAATTGGCCTGTAAGCACTTGTTGCTCGGCACTGCTCAGCATTGGCAGTTCGCACAGGCGGTGTTGCGGGTTGTCGAGCAAACCGACCAGCAGTTGTTGCCAGTGCTCGGCCATGCGCGCGATACGCGGCGCGTCGAACAGGTCGCGGCTGTAGGTCAGGCAGCAGCCCAGCCGGCCGTCCAGGTCGGTCACCTCCAGGTACAGGTCGAACTTGGTGGCGCTGGCATCGTTGACCAGGTAGTCCACCTGCATGCCGGCCAGCGTGCGGCTTTGCTGGAAGGCCCAGCGCTGCACGTTGCACATCACCTGGAACAGCGGGTTGTAGGCACTGCTGCGTGGGGGCTGCAGGGCCTCTACCAGTTGGTCGAACGGCAGGTCCTGGTGCGACTGGCCTTCGATGGCAGCCTGGCGAATCTGCTCCAGCAGCGCGCTGGCGGTCATCTGGCCGTCCAGCTCGCAGCGCAGCACCTGGGTGTTGAGGAAAGCGCCGATCAGGCCTTCGCTTTCCGGGCGGATGCGGTTGGCCACCGGCGCGCCGATACGCAGGTCGCACTGGCCACTGTAACGGTGCAGCAAGGCGGCCAGGGTGGCGGTCATGGTCATGAACAGGGTCAGGCCGCGCTGGCAATTGAAAGCATGCACGCGGGCCACCAGTGCCGGATCGAGTTCGAAGCGGTACAGCTCGCCACGGTGGCTCTGGACTGCCGGACGCGGGCGGTCGGCAGGCAACGCCAGCACCGGGTGCTCGTCGCCCAGGCGGTGCTTCCAGTAGGCCAGTTGACGAGCACCCTCGCCGCTTTCCAGCCATTGCCGTTGCCACACGCTGTAGTCCAGGTACTGCACCGGCAGCGGCGCCAGTGGCGACTCGCGGTCATCGACAAAGGCTTCGTACAGCTCGCCCAGCTCGCGGGCGAAGATGTCCATGGCCCAGCCTTCGGTGACGATGTGGTGCAGCGTCAGCACGAAGAAGTGCTCGCGCTCGTTGGCCTTGACCAGGCAGGCGCGCAGCAGCGGCCCCCGCTCCAGGTCGAAGGGCTGGTGCGCCTGGTCGTCGGCCAGTTGTTGCAAACGTTGCTGGCAGGCATCGTCTGACAAAGCGCTGAAGTCTTGCCAGTCCAGATGCAGGCCGCTGTCTTCGGCCACGCACTGGTACGGCACCCCGTCGATGCTGGGGAACGTGGTGCGCAAGGTTTCGTGGCGCACGATCAGCGCCTGCAGCGCACGCTCGAAGGCGTCCACGTGCAGGGTGCCACGCAGGCGTGCCATGCCGCCGACGTTGTACGCCGGGCTGTCCGGCTCCATCTGCCAGAGGAACCACATTCGCTGCTGCGAGTACGACAGCGGCACCGCCTGACGGCGGTCGACACGGGTGATTGCACCCTGCAGATTGCGCTCGCCGGCCGCGCGCAGGCGGGCGATTTCGGCACAGAAGGCGCCCAGCTCGCTGGCTTCGAACAGGGCCTTGAGCGGCAGCTCGACATCGCAGGCCTGGCGGGTGCGCGAAACGATCTGGGTAGCCAGCAGCGAGTGGCCACCGAGGGCGAAGAAGTCGTCCTGCAGGCCAATGCGCGGCAGATTCAACACGTCGCGCCAGATGGCCGCGACCTGTTGTTGCAGCTCGGTTCGTGGCTCGACATGCTCACGCTGCTGCCACACTGGAGCAGGCAGTGCCTTGCGGTCGACCTTGCCGCTGGGGCCCAGTAGCATCTGTGCCAAAGGGATGAGTTGCGCCGGCACCATGTAGGCTGGCAATTGCTCAGCCAGTACGGCCAGCACCTCGGCAGGCTGGGCGCTGCCACTGTAATAGCCGACCAGTTGCGCGCCAACGACGTCCTTGTGTATCAGCACCAGCGCCTGTTCCACACCCGCCTGTGCCAGCAGGCAGGCCTGCACTTCCTCGGGCTCGACGCGGAAACCACGCACCTTTACCTGCTGGTCGAGGCGGCCAAGGTATTCCAGTGCCTCCAGCTGAACCTGCCAGCGGGCGCGATCGCCACTGCGGTACAGACGCTGACCGTTGCCGTCGGCCTGGGGTACGAAGCGCTCGGCAGTGAGGCCGGGGCGGCCCAGGTAACCACGGGCCAGGCCCGCGCCACCGAGGTACAGCTCGCCCGGCACACCGGGGGCGCTCAGTTCCAGCTCATCGTCCAGCACGCGGCACAGCACATTGCCCAGCGGGCGGCCGATGGGCGAGCGCTCGCCGTCCGCCACCTGGCAGTGCCAGTGGGTGACGTTGATGGCGGTTTCGGTCGGGCCGTACCGGTTGTGCAGCTGCACCTGCGGCAGCACCTGCAGCAAGCGGTCACGCAGCGCGGCGGACAACGCTTCACCACCCGAGAACACCCGGCGCAAGCTACTGCAGGCACCTGCCTGCGGCTCCTGGACGAACACCTGCAACAGCGGCGGTACAAAGTGCAGCGTAGTCACCCCATAAGCCTGCACCAGGGCAGCGATACGCTGTGGGTCGCGGTGTTCACCGGGGCCGGCGAGCACCAGCTTGCAGCCGGTGACCAACGGCCAGAAGCATTCCCACACCGAGACGTCGAAACTGATCGGCGCCTTCTGCATCAGCACGTCGCTGTCATTTAGCGCATAGGTCGTCTGCATCCACTGCAGGCGCTCGGCCAGCGCCGCATGGGTATTGCCTACGCCCTTGGGCTGCCCGGTGGAGCCGGAGGTATAGATAACGTAGGCCAGGTTGTCGCCGTGCAGGTGCAGGCCGGGGGCATGGCTGGGCCAGCTGTCCAGGTGCAACTGGTCGAGGGCAATGGCGCTGACACCGTCGACCTGCGGCAGCTTGCCCAGCAGGCTGCTGTGGCTCAATAGCAAACGGGCGTCGCAGTCGGCCAGCATGTAGGCCAGGCGTTCGGCAGGGTAATCGACATCCAGCGGCACGTAGGCACCGCCAGCCTTGAGAATGGCTAGCAGGCCGACCAGCAATTGCGGTGAGCGCTCGATGGCAATGGCCACACAGGTATCGGGGCCGACGCCTTTGTCGCGCAAGTAGTGGGCCAGGCGGTTGGCTTGCTGGTGCAGCCCGGCGTAATCCAGGCTGCCCCCGTCCCAAACCAGAGCGGTGCGTTGCGGCGTCAGGCGTGCCTGCTCATTGAGTTGTTCGACCAACAGGTGCTGCGCTGCGGCGGCCGGTGCCTGGCCCCAACCCAGCAGCTGCGCACGGCCGGGCTCATCCAGCAGTTGCACGTCGCCCAGCGCCTGCTGCGGCGCGGCACACACCTGTTCCAGCAACGCCAGCAGGTGATGGGCCAGACGTTCGACGGTGCTGGCTTCGAACAGCTCCGCGGCATAGTCGAAGGCCAGGCTCAGGCGGCCCAGATGGTCCTCCTCACTGTGCAACTGCAAGTCGAACTTGGCTTCGCGGCTGTGCCACGCCAGCTCTTCGGCCAACAGCCCTGGCAGGCGCCGCAGGGCTGACAGGTCGCGTTGCTGGTGGTTGAACATGACCTGGAACAGGCCCTGCTCGCGCGCATCGGGCAGGGCTTCGACAAGCTGTTCGAAGGGCAGGTCCTGATTAGCCTGGGCTTGCAAGGTGGCCTGACGTACCTGGGTCAGCAACTGGGTAAACGAGTGACGGCCATCGAATCGCGCGCGCAGCACCTGCGTATTGATGAAGAAACCGACCATGCCTTGGGTTTCCAGGCGCGGGCGGTTGGCGTTGGGCACGCCGACGCGGATATCGGCCTGGCCGCTGTAGCGCTGCAGCAGCGCCTGCCAACCGGCCAGCAGGACCATGAACAGGCTGGCCTGCTGCTGGTGGGCAAGGCCCTTGAGCGCTTCGCCAAGCTTGGCTGGCACCTTGAGGCTGAAGCGCGCGGCGCTGTGTTCGCGCTGGCTGGCGCGCGGGTGGTCAGTGCACAGGTCGAGCGCCGGCAGCTCACCACCAAGGTGTGCCTTCCAGTACTGCAACTGGCGCTCGGCTTCACCGTCAGCCAGCCATTGCCGCTGCCAGCTGCCGTAGTCGGCGTAACCCAGGGGCAGCGGCGCCAGGTTGGCCTCCAGGCCTTGGCAGCGAGCGGCATACAGCTTGGCGAATTCTTCGAGCAGGATGTTCAGCGACCAGCCGTCAGCAACGATGTGGTGCAGGGTCACCCACAGCTGATGCTCTTCGTCGCCCAGGCGCACCAGGGTTACCCGCAGCAGCGGGCCCTGGGTGAGGTCGAACGGCTGGCGGGCCTCGGTTTCACGCTGCGCGGCAACCTGCTCGGGCGAGTGCCCTTCAAGGTCCAGGCGGTGCAGGCTGAACGGCTGTTGAGGCAGGATACGCTGCAGCGCCTGGCCATTCTCTTCGCTGAACACGGTACGCAGCGATTCATGGCGCGCCACCAGTGCCTGGAAGGCCACGTGCAGAGCGTTGACATCCAGCTCGCCACGCAGGTGCAAGCCGGCGGGAATGTTGTAGGCCGCTGATTGCGGTTCCAGCTGCCACAGCAGCCACAAGCGTTTTTGCGCCAGCGACTGGGGCAATGCCTGGGCGCGCGCCAGCGTGGTGATGGCTGCGGTGCCAGCGGCGCCATCGGCGATGATCTGTGCCACGGCCTTGCTGTAGTCGGCCAGTACCGGCGCCTCGAACAGGGTACGCAGGCTCAGGTCGATACCCAGCTCATCGGCCAGGCGCGCTGTGGCCTGGGTGGCGGCGATGGAGTTACCGCCCAGCAGCAGGAAGTGGTCGTCCGCGGCCACCGCCTCTACCTTGAGGATGTCGCGCCACACAGCGGCGATGCGTGCTTGCAGCTCGTCGCCAGCGGTTGCACGGGTACCGGCTGCGCTCACCTCAGGGAAACGGGCATAGCAGTCCAGGCTGCCATCGTCCATGCGCAGCCGGCAGGCAGAGCGCTGCAACTTGCCGCTGGAGGTCTTCGGCAGCGCGCCGGGGTTCAGCAGCAGGACCACGGCCGGGGCCTGTCGGCAGGCGTCGGCGACGACCTGGCGCAGGGTCTTGATCAGGTCCTGGGGCTTGAGTGCCTTTTGCACGTTGCGGCTGATCTCCACCGCGACACCGATGCCCTCCTCGCCTTGGTGCTCGACGGCGAACACTGCCACACGGCCTTTGCGCAGCACCTGGACTTCACGCTCGAGGGCTTTTTCCAAGTCCTGCGGGTACAGGTTCTGTCCGCGCACGATCAGCATGTCTTTCAGGCGCCCGGTAACGAACACCTCGCCCTCACGCATGAAACCCAGGTCGCCGGTACGCAGCCAGGTCTGGCCGTCCATTTCGACGAACGTACGGGCGCTGGCTTCAGGGTTGCGCCAGTAACCCAGCGCGATGCTCGGACCACCGGCCCAGATTTCGCCGATCTGGTTGTCGCCCAGCACCTGCAAGTGCTGCGGCTCGACAATGTGTACCGCATGCCCGGGCTGCGGGTAGCCACAGCTCATCAGCACGCTGCCTTTGCCTGGCTCGGCGCGGTTGCCAGCGAAGGCTTCGGCGTCCAGCTCCAGTGCAGCGATGCCCTGGCCACGACGGCTGCCGCTGACGAACAGGGTGGCTTCGGCCAGGCCATAACTGGCAAAGAAGCTCTGTGGGTCGAAGCCGCAGGCCTGGAACTTGTCGGCAAAGGTGGCCAGGCTGTCCTGGCGGATCGGCTCGGAGCCGGAATAGGCGACGCGCCAGCGGCTCAGGTCGAGCCCGGCCAGCGAAGCCTCGCTGACCCGCTCGCTGCACAGGCGATAAGCGAAGTCGGGGCCACCGCTGATGGTGCCACCGTATTCGCTGATGGCCTGCAACCAGCGCAACGGCCGGGCCAGGAAGTACCCCGGCGACATCAGCACGCAAGGCACGCCACTGAAGATTGGCTGCAGCAGGCCGCCGATCAGGCCCATGTCATGGTACAGCGGTAGCCAGCTGACGATCACATCGTCGGGGTTGAGGTCGATGCCAAAGCCTTGGCGGATCAGTTGCTCGTTGGCCACCAGGTTGCCATGGCTGACCTGCACCCCCTTGGGCAGCGCGGTGGAGCCGGAGGTGTACTGCAGGAAGGCGATGTCATCGCGTTGGAGCTCGGGCGCGTGCCAGCTCGAGGCCAGCAACGGGTCCAGGCCATCCACGGCAAGCAGCTCGGGCGCGTTATCTGCCGCCAGTGCCTCCAGGCCGTTCAGGTTGTCGTGCAGTGCCGCCATGGTCAGCAGCAGGCGCGGCTCGGCATCGGCGATGATCGACAGCAAACGCGCCTGGTGATGCTGCCGCGCGGACTCCGGCGGGTAAGCCGGCACTGCGATCACGCCCGCATACAGGCAGCCAAAAAACGCCGCCACGTAGTCTGGCCCGCTAGGGAACAGCAACACGGCACGGTCACCGAAGCTGGCGCGCGCCTGCAAGGCAGCGGCGATGGTGCGTGCACGCTGGTCGAGGTCCCGGTAGCTGAGCACGGCCTGCTCGCCGGGGGTGTCGGCGAGAAAGCGCAGGGCAATCCTGTCCGGGGTCTGCGCGGCGCGTTGCGCCAGGGCCTGGACCAGCGAGAGCGGGAGTTCGAAGGCGTCCGTCATGGGGTGTTCCTGCCAGTGTCTGTTAGGGCGTGCCGGCTACGCCGCGAACATGGGCGGGCAGCGAGCGGCGACCGGGGATGTACACAGGGGAACGGATGGACGGGGGCAGAAATTAGCGGGGGTGAGGGTTTTGCGCTGCGTCAAGGTTGGGGGCATACCTTGAGGTATGCCTCCCTTAGAACAGAAACACCCAATAATAATTTAGTTTCGCATTTGACAATCATTATCATTCTGAATAGCTTGTCGCACGTCGTAGGAAGCGACCCACCCTTGGGTGCCTCCTTTCCCCTCTGTGACAAGGTGATTTCCATGGCGGAACAACTATCCACAAGTAAGTGCGATTCACCATTACTGCAGGCCTTCGTCGACAACCGCAGCATCCTGGTCAAGATTGCTGCCCGCATCACTGGCTGCCGCTCCCGCGCCGAGGATGTGGTGCAAGACGCCTTCTTCCGGCTCGGCGCTGCCCCGCAGATCACTTCGTCGTTCAAGGCGCAGCTAAGCTACCTGTTCCAGATCGTGCGCAACCTTGCGATCGACCACTACCGCAAGCAGACGATGGAGCTGAAGTACTCCGGCAGCGAGGAGGAAGGCCTGAATGTGGTTATCCAGAACGCCTCGCCCGAAGCCACCCATATCAACCTTGCCGCGCTGGACGACATTGCCGAAGCGCTGAACGAGCTGCCGCAACGTACCCGCTATGCGTTCGAGATGTACCGCCTGCATGGGGTACCGCAAAAGGACATTGCCAAGGAACTGGGGGTGTCGCCGACTTTGGTCAACTTCATGATCCGCGATGCACTGGTGCATTGCCGCAAGACCGCCAACCGGCAGGTCTGAGTCATTCTTCGAGAACATTGGCGAGGCCGTCGGGCGGGAATCAAGGCCTGCGCGTGCTGACTGTGATGCGGTAGGGCTCGAAAATCCGCGCCAGTTCACCGCTGTCACGCAGGCCACGCAGCAGCGCAGCGAACGTCTGCTCGCCGATAGGCGCCCCCGGGCGCAGCAAGGCGTAGTGGTGATAGACCTGGTCAATGCGTTGCGAAGGCACCAGCTGCGCCCTGCTCGCCGGGTTGCGTGCCAGGAAATCGCTGAGGTAGGAACGCGTGACCAGGGCGATATCGGCGCGGCCGGCCTGCACCATCAGCAGGTTGCTGTCGTGGGAATAGGTCAGGGTCGCGTTGTATGTCTTGCGCAGGTAATCCGGGTCAGCGTTGAAGCTGGCGAACGCGTAGTGGTAGCCGTTGAACAAGGCCAGGCGTTTGCCACGCAGGTCGTCGAAGTAACGCGGATCACTGCCGTTTTCCTTGCGGGCGACGAACACTTCGGCATCTTCCAGGCCCATGTCCACGGTCTGATGGGCAATCTGCTCCCAGCCCCATTGTGGGTTCTCGAAAATGGCCATGTCGGTGCGGCCCTGCTGGAAGTCACCGAAGCGCCGCTGGATAGACGTAGGTACCAGAACGAAGTGATAGTGCTGCTGCGCCCGGTTGAGTGCATCGACCAACTGCGGCAGCAAACCGGTATCGGCACCTTGCTCGGGGCGCACTGTGTAAGGCGGGAAATGGGCTGCGCCAATCTTCACTTCAACCGCTTCGCCAGCCCATACCGGTGCCGCCAACCAGAACACGGCCAGCAGCATCAGGGTGGACAAGGCCTTGAGGCCGGGCGCTGGAGTCAAGACGGACACTCATCACGGTTTATGCCTGTATGCGCTTAAGCTAGGCGTTTTCCAGGGGCGGCACAACTACTGGCGTCTGCTCTTTGTGCCAAAGCAGGCGGCAAAATGCCATAGGATGCCGTATGCCCGTACATTGGCTACGCTCTAGCAGGATCTGCATGGGAGCCTGGTATGGGCCATTGGTTGGTGATCGACCTGGAAGCCACCACCGACGATGGTGGGTGGCCGGTCACAGAGATGGAAATCATTGAAATCGGCGCAAGCCTGGTGACCCGCGAAGGCCGCGAGGTCGACCATTTCCAGCGTTTTGTAAAGCCACGGCGGCGGCCGCAGCTGACCCCGTTCTGCCGTGAGCTGACCCACATCAGCCAGGCCGACGTGGACAACGCCGCGCCGTTTCGCGAGGTGTGGGCAAGCTTCGAGCGCTGGCTGGGGCACCACCGCGGGCAGCTTCAGGCCTGGGTCAGCTGGGGCGACTACGACCGCCAGCAATTGCACCAGGAGTGGCAGCAGCACGGCCTCGACAGCCTGCTGCGCACATTGCCGCACATCAATCTCAAGCAACGCTTTGCCAAGGCCCGCCACCTGCAGCGCCCCACCGGCCTGAACGGCGCCCTGCAACTGGCCGGCATGCACTTTTGCGGGCAACAGCACAGAGCCCTGGAAGATGCGCGCAACACGGCGCGGCTATTACCGCTGACCCTGCCCGCCCACAGCCCCTGAAAGCAGATGACGACGCCTGTGGCCTTGGGCATACTGGCCAGCCCTTTTTCAGCACCTCTTTTCAGGAGTCGCCCATGTTCCAGGTCAACGAGTACTTCAACGGCACCGTCAAGTCGATCGCATTCTCGGGCGAAGAAGGCCCGGCCACTGTCGGCGTCATGGCTCCGGGCGAATACGAATTCGGCACTGCCAAGCGTGAGATCATGCATGTGGTATCGGGCGCGCTGACCGTGAAACTGCCGGGTAGCGACAACTGGGAAACCTTCAACGCCGGTGACAAGTTCAACGTGCCGGCTGACAGCAAGTTCCAGCTGCAGGTGAAGGTGGATACCGCTTACCTGTGCGAATACCGCGACTAAGCGCCGGCCTGTTCCGGCCTCTTCGCGGGTAAACCCGCTCCTACAGGGTGCTGAGCCGACCTTCGATGGTGTGCGGTCCTTGTAGGTGCGGGTTTACCCGCGAAGAATCCAGCACTAATCCTTCAGGAAATCAGCAACACGTTCAGCCGCCGCCTGCAAATGCTGCTCATGGCTGAACCCCGAAGCCTTCAACGGCTTCAGGTCATGGTCCCCCGCCACTAGCCAGCTCACCTCGATCGCCGGCGACAACGCATACCCCGCCACCGCCTCGCGGTTACCCAGCGCATCCCGCTCGCCCTGCACGATCAACGTCGGTGTTTTCAACTCGGCCAGGTGCTCTACCCGTGGCTTCTCGGGTTTACCCACCGCGTAGAACGGATAGCCCAGACACACCAGCGCATCCGCGCCCAATTCGTCGGCCAGCAGGCTCGCCATGCGCCCGCCCATGGACTTGCCACCCACGGCCAGCTTGCCCGCGACCAAAGGTCGCACTTGCCGGTACACCTCGCGCCAGCATTCAAGCAACACCTTCTTCGGGTTCGGCGGCCGCTTGCCACCGGTAACCCTGCGCTCGGCCATGTACGGGAACTCGAAGCGCACTACCGCTACCCCAAGAGCCGCAAGCCTTTGCGCCATTTCGTCCATGAACCCGCTGTCCATCGGCGCACCCGCGCCATGGGCCAGAATCAGGCACCCCTTGTAGTCATCCTGACCTGCAACCCGCGGAGGATCGCAGCGCAAGCCTGGGACATTTGCGACCTTCGCCCATTGATCCCCGTCAATACCGGCACTTTGCCCATTAATCATGCTTGCCTCGCTGTAAAGCCTGCCAAATAACCGTGGATGGGAACCCATACATGAACACAACCAGCAGTACCGCCTATAACTACAAGGTGGTCCGCCAATTCGCCATCATGACGGTGGTGTGGGGAATCGTCGGGATGGGGCTCGGCGTCTTCATCGCCGCCCAGCTCGCCTGGCCGTCCCTCAACTTCGACCTCCCCTGGACCAGTTTCGGCCGCCTGCGCCCCCTGCATACCAATGCGGTGATCTTCGCGTTCGGCGGCTGCGCACTGTTCGCCACCTCCTATTATTCGGTGCAACGCACCTGCCAGACCACCCTGTTCGCACCGGGCCTGGCCGCGTTTACGTTCTGGGGCTGGCAACTGGTTATCCTGCTGGCGGCCATCAGCCTGCCGCTGGGCTACACCAGCTCCAAGGAATACGCCGAACTGGAATGGCCGATCGACATTCTGATCACCATCGTCTGGGTGGGCTACGCCATCGTGTTCTTTGGCACGCTGATGAAGCGCAACACCAAACACATCTACGTCGGCAACTGGTTCTTCGGCGCCTTCATCCTGACCGTGGCGCTGCTGCACATCGTCAACAACCTGGAGCTGCCGGTCAGCCTGACCAAATCCTATTCGGTCTACGCAGGCGCCACCGATGCCATGGTGCAGTGGTGGTACGGCCATAACGCGGTGGGCTTCTTCCTGACCGCAGGCTTCCTGGGGATGATGTACTACTACGTGCCCAAGCAGGCCGAACGGCCGGTGTATTCGTATCGCTTGTCGATCGTGCACTTCTGGGCGCTGATCACCCTGTACATCTGGGCCGGCCCGCACCACCTGCACTACACCGCCCTGCCCGATTGGGCGCAGTCGCTGGGCATGGTGATGTCGCTGATCCTGCTGGCGCCAAGCTGGGGCGGCATGATCAACGGCATGATGACCCTGTCGGGCGCCTGGCACAAACTGCGCAGCGACCCGATCCTGCGCTTCCTGGTGGTGTCGCTGGCGTTCTACGGCATGTCCACCTTCGAAGGGCCAATGATGGCCATCAAGACGGTCAACGCCCTGTCTCACTACACCGACTGGACCATCGGCCACGTCCACGCCGGCGCCCTCGGCTGGGTAGCGATGATCTCGATCGGCGCGCTGTACCACACCATTCCCAAAGTGTTCGGCAAAGAACGCATGTACAGCCTCGGCCTGATCAATGCGCACTTCTGGCTGGCCACCATTGGTACCGTACTGTACATCGCCTCGATGTGGGTCAACGGCATCGCCCAGGGCCTGATGTGGCGCGCGGTCAACAGCGACGGCACGCTCACCTACTCGTTCGTGGAAACCTTGGTGGCCAGCCACCCAGGCTTCGTCGTGCGCTTCGTCGGCGGCGCGATCTTCCTCAGCGGCATGTTCCTGATGGCCTGGAACACCTGGCGCACCGTGCGTTCGCCAGCGCTTGACGTCGCCCCTGCGAACGCCCAGTTGGCTTGAGGAGAAACGCCTGATGAAACATGAAGTCATCGAGAAAAACGTCGGCCTGATGGCCCTGCTGATGGTATTTGCCGTCAGCATCGGCGGCCTGACCCAGATCGTCCCGCTGTTCTTCCAGGACGTCACCAACAAACCGGTCGAAGGCATGAAGCCCTATACCGCGCTGCAACTGGAAGGCCGCGATGTCTACATCCGCGAAGGTTGCGTGGGCTGCCACTCGCAGATGATCCGCCCGTTCCGTGCCGAAACCGAGCGGTACGGCCACTACTCGGTGGCCGGTGAAAGCGTGTGGGACCACCCGTTCCTGTGGGGCTCCAAGCGCACCGGGCCGGACTTGGCCCGGGTCGGTGGCCGCTACTCGGACGACTGGCACCGTGCGCACCTGTACAACCCGCGCAACGTGGTACCGGAGTCGAAGATGCCGTCCTACCCGTGGCTGGTTGCCCAGCAGGTCGACAACAGCCACACCGACGTCAAGATGCGCACCCTGCGCACCCTGGGCGTGCCGTACACCGACGACGACATTGCCGGCGCCCGTGAAGCGGTCAAAGGCAAGACCGAGATGGACGCACTGGTCGCCTACCTGCAGGTGCTCGGCACCGCGATCAAGAACAAGAGGTGAGTGCGATGGAAATGGACATCGGCATGATCCGCGGTGTGGGCACCCTGGTGGTGATGATTGCCTTTATCGGCCTCACCCTGTGGGTCTTCAACCGCCGCCGCGACCGTGATTTCGCCGAAGCGCGCCTGCTGCCCTTCGTCGACGACCGCCTGCCCCCTGCCGGGCAGGAGCCTGCTGCAAAAAGGAGTAACGGGCAATGACCACCTTCTGGAGTACGTACATCAGCGTACTGACCATCGGTAGCCTGATTGGCCTGACCTGGCTACTGCTCGCCACGCGCAAGGGCCAGAGCAACAACACCACCGACGAAACCATGGGCCACAGCTTCGACGGCATCGAGGAGTACGACAACCCGCTGCCCAAGTGGTGGTTCTGGCTGTTCGTGGGCACCTTGGCGTTCTCGGTCGGCTACCTGATCCTCTACCCGGGCCTGGGCAACTGGAAAGGCATCCTGCCGGGCTATGAAAATGGCTGGACTGGCGCCAACGAATGGCAGAAGGAAATGGACAAGGCCGATGCCAGGTTCGGTCCGATCTTCGCCAAATACGCCGCCATGCCCGTAGAAGAAGTGGCGAAGGACCCGCAGGCGCTGAAAATGGGCAGCCGCCTGTTCGCCTCCAACTGCTCGGTGTGCCACGGTTCCGACGCCAAGGGCGCCTTCGGCTTCCCCAACCTCACCGACAATGACTGGCGCTGGGGCGGCGATCCGGAAACCATCAAGACCACCATCATGAGCGGTCGCCATGGCGTGATGCCGGCCTGGGCCGAAGTGATCGGTGACCAGGGCGTGGCCGACGTGGCTGCGTTCGTGGTCAGCAAACTCGACGGCCGCACACTGCCTGAGGGGGCGAAGGCCAATGTGGAGAACGGGCAGAAGATCTTCGCAGCCAACTGCGTGGCCTGCCACGGGCCGGAAGGTAAAGGTACGCCTGCCATGGGCGCACCGAACCTGACCCACCCGCAGGCGTTCATCTATGGCTCGAGCTTTGCCCAGCTGCAGCAGACCATTCGTTATGGTCGCCAGGGGCAAATGCCGGCGCAGGCCGAGATCCAAGGGAATGACAAGGTGCACCTGCTGGCGGCTTACGTGTATAGCCTGTCGCAGGGTGGTTCGGCTGAGACCGTGACGGCCAAGTGAGTTCGCCGAAAGGGATTTGCCAAGTGAGTCCGCCGAAAGGCATTTGCCAAGTGAGTCCGCCGAAAGGCATTTGCCGCCTGTGAGATCGAGCGCC